>CAUZWH010000006.1:0-23432 GCA_963583675.1 Alphaproteobacteria bacterium | reverse complement strand
TTGTGGTCAAATCTATAGGAGTCATCGATGTCGGGCACGTGCTCACCCGACTGCGAATAAGCCGCGACTTCGAGGTCGCTATCGATACCGAACAATTGACGTACCGAAACCTTGATGTCTGGAAGACTTGTAATCTGGGCGGTTTCACTCGGGGATTCTGCTGTTGTCGTCATTCTACCCTCACACGACCGAGATTTTTACGTTGGTTCGCGGCGCGACTAAGCGCGAGCGCGGGACATCAGGAAGGAATAGGCCTGAATGATATCCTTGAGGCGGTCTTCAGCTTCCCGCGATCCACCATTTGCATCGGGGTGAAACCGCTTAACCAGCTCCTTATATCGGATCTTGATCTCTTCGACAGTGCAATACACTGAGAGATTCAAGACTGCGAGCGCTTTTCGATCAGGAGCGAACCGCCAGCGCGGCTGACGTTCCTCCGTCTCGATTCGAGGCCCGCTTCGGTTGTGGTCACCGAAGAGCCCAAAATCGTCCTGGAAGCCCTTGCCTACCGGTGTCGCAGCTTTGTTGCTGCCAAGCCTCCAGGTCGGGCGATGCCACGTGACGTCCCGATCCCTGAATTGCTCAATCTCCGATTCGTCCATCCCATCGAAGAAATCCCAGGTCGCGTTGTATTCGCGCACGTGCTCAAGACAGAACCAGAAATACTCGGTCAGCGCGCTTCGCGATTTGGGGGCGCGGTGCTCGCCCTCTTTGTCACAATCGGGACGTTCGCACGGACGCACCTCTACGACAGGCTTGTCGTCGAAATCCCAACTCAGATCCGAAAATTTATTCTTGGCCACCGAGAAATTATGGTGGCTGACCGCAACGCTTGCAAGCGATGGCGCCATATTGGCGGTGGGCGACCACCTTGGCCCTGCCGTTGAATCCCGCTCGCTAGCTTGCTGAGCCAGCGCGCGGAGCGGATTTGAGGCGCACGCCGTTGTCATCGACAAGTTCGATCCCGGCACCCTCGAACGCGCGCGCGATCGCCGCCAAGTTGGCGCGAATCGGATGCCGGTGCTCAAGTTCAAACGCATTAATTGTTGAGATGCTAACCATCGACACTTGGGCAAGGTCGGGAAGCGTCCACTTGAGGAACGCACGTGCAGCTCGGCACTGGCCCGCCGTAATCATGACCTTAGGTTAGTTATCTAAAACGTCCGTGTCAACGTGATGAATTTCTATTGATATAAGTGGTCGATAACCCCATCTTTTTTAAGGATAAAATAGTTACATAAATAAAAAATATCAGGTTGTGATCGCGATCACACCGCACGTTGATGGAAGAAATCTGGGTTTCACTGTCTTGGGAGAGTCGCATGGGTGACATGATTATTCGAAAGGCGCAGCTTTCCGACGTGGAGGCAGGCGTCTATCTCGGTCGTGAGATCCACGGTGACGCCGCAATCGATTGGCTGCCTCACAACGATGAGAATATTCATCGTTTGGCTCAAGGGTGGTTAACGTCGAGGAGTTTTATTGTGCTTGTGACCGAGGACTACGACATTTCTTACTACGAAAGTTGGCCTGCCAGTATTCGCGAGGGGCGGAGGCGGCGCTATGAAAGCACGATTGGGTTTTTCGTCGGCTACCGACACCGTAATGCCGCCGAAGGCGAGTGGCTGGCGGATGACGTGGCGATGTTCGTCCGGTAATCTACGCGCGGCTATCTTGCGGCCGCGCGCATCTTGCTACGATTTATAGACTGGGCGCGGATGTATGATTGCGCCGAGGTCTGCCTGGGATCTTCGAGTGGCTACGTTATTCGTGAAGCCGGACTCGATTACCAATGGCTTGGGCTCGAACAACTTGGACCCTACTATCGAGCGCGGTTGAAGTAGCTGCTGTCGCAGTGACCGGGCGACATGATCAACAATCACGGGAGACATAATGCCTACCGCCAATATTATCGCCGATAAACTGAACGCCGCCTTGGCACCCGTGACGCTCGATATCATCGACGAATCCTCGCAGCACGCCGGCCATGTCGGCGCACGGCCGGAGGGCGAGACTCATTTTCGTTTGAAGATCGTCTCGGACACTTTCACCGGAAAATCGCGGGTCGAGCGACAACGTCTCGTTTATCAAACGCTGGCCGATGAGCTTGCTGGCGGCGTTCACGCATTAGCGATGGTTACGCTGACGCCGACGGAAGACTTAGCCGCAAACTCATAGGACAATCAGCAATAATAAAGGCAGTGTTGCGAAAGAGAGAGCAGTCGAGATGACCACCATGCTCGCGACTTCGCTCGATCCCCGTCCATAACGCTCGGCCATAATGTAGTTGAACACGGCAACCGGCATGGCGCAGTCGAGGATAAGAACACCGCGCGCGACGCCCTCGAGGCCGAATAGAGCCGCGACCGCCACGCCAATCGCCAATCCCATCAGTAGTCGCAACACTGAAAGTGCGATGCCACGGCCCAATCCGATAACACGCAGCCGTGCGAGCGAGACGCCGAGGGTCAGCAGCATCATCGGTATACCAAGATTGCCGAGGAGTTGGGTGGTGTTGAGCGCCCATTTTGGCGGCACCGTTTCTGTCAACATGAAAGCAAAAGCAATGATCAGTGAGTAAATAATTGGGGTTTTGAGCAGGAACGCCGGCGAAGGGCTGCCACTGACCAACCAAATACCGATGGTAAAGTGACCCAGACTGGCGATCACGTACCACGCCATGCCCAGCGCAACGCCGGTATCGCCGAAAGCGAACATGCATAGTGGCAGTCCCATATTGCCGACATTGGGAAATGCTAGGGAGGGCAGGTAGGTACGTATTGAAAGTCCTGCAACCTTCAGTACCGCAGCACCGACAATCATGAAACCTGAGAAGGCGACGAGGATTGCGAGTGTCAACTCGCCGAACGCGGCCGGATCAACCTTTAGCGTCGAAATTGAAGAGAACGCGAGGCAAGGCACCGCGATATTCATGGCCAGCGGTGTCACCATGGCGGTATCGAATGGCCAATCGCGTTTGGCCCAAAGGAAACCAAGGCCGGCGCAGATGAACAGCGGCGCAATAATCGCAAGCAGCTCACCTAGCATTCTTTAACTCGCTTAGAGGTTGGCCGAACGGGAATGGATACGTCGGGGCTCGCGATTCGGTGTCTACGACACGGCCGCGTCGCTGGTCTGTGGCGGCGTTATCCGCAACGTCGTTATCTGGTTGCGGTGGCGCCGCAAGACTTCGAACTTGAACCCGAAGAAATCGAAGCTTTGTCCCACTTCCGGTATCACCCGGGCCTCATGAATCACCAAGCCGGCGACGGTCGTGGCATCTTCCTCTGGCAATTCCCAATCGAATGCCCGGTTGAGATCGCGCACCGCAGCCGTGCCAGCAACGACACATCTGCCGTCGGGAAGTGTGCGGAACTCAATTTCTTCCTCGTCGTATTCGTCGGAAATTTCGCCGACGATTTCCTCGATAATATCTTCGAGTGTAACCAGGCCCATCAATGCACCATATTCGTCGACGACGAGGGCGAAGTGGACACGCCGACGCCGGAACGCGCTCAGTTGTTCGCGCAGCGTCGTGGTCTCGGGAACGAACCAGGGTTCGCTCGCCAGGGCATCGACATCGAGCTTTTCGGCATCCCCGCCGACTTCGCTAAGGGCGCGCAGAACATCGCGAACATGAATGACACCGATAATGTCGTCGGGATCGTCGCGCCAGATCGGGGTGCGGGTATTCGGGCTTTCCAATATCTGTTCGATGATGGTTTTGGTGGGTGCGCCGGCATCAATGGTGAACATGTTTTTGCGGTGCACCATGACGTCTGAGAGTTCGACCTCCGAAAGTTCGAGAATGCTCTCGATCATGTCACGATCGTGTTTGACGATCCCGCCGCCCGACGTATGGAGATGAATTGCCCCGCGGATTTCATCGGCAGCAGAGACGATATTGCCGCGGTCTTTCCGATCAACCCCGAACAGAGCGAGAATCACACGCACCAATGCGAGCATCACGAGTACGACGGGCGAAAAAAACCAAACTATGCCACGTGCGATTGGCGCCACTGCAAGAGCCATTCGATCAGCGTGCCGGATGGCGTAGGTTTTGGGGAGGATCTCCGCGAAGATAACCAGAAGAATTGTCATGATCACGGTGGCGTAGACGACCCCAGCCTGACCATAGATCGTGATCAAGACACTCGTCGCCAACGACGACGCGAGGATATTGACCAAATTGTTGCCTAGCAGAATCGAGCCGAGCAGTTGCTCACGCCGATCTATCAGCCAACTTACCGCCTGTGCACGTTTGTTGCCCTTGCGCGCGAGGTGATGAATCCGCGCGCGCGAAGCGGCGGTAAGAGCCGTTTCCGATCCCGAGAAAAAACCAGAGAGCAGGAGAAGCGCGAAAATCGCGAGCAGCGAAATGGCGAGCGCTGTGTCCATCGCTAGTGAGGTCATTATGGGGGTGGATACACCGTGCTTACAAGCGTGATCCGAAAGGGGCTTGGGCTATTTGGGTCATGCGGTCCAGGTTGCGTCCAGCACCTTGCGCACCTCGACGAGATTGACGTCGCTGTCGATGTATGCAGTACCGATCCCGCCTACGAGAACGAAAGCCGGTATTCCATCTTTCACCTTTTTGTCCTGGCGCATGCGCTTGATAAGGCGCTCAGTCTTTAGGTTTCCGACTCCGAGGGCCGAGAGTGTCGTTGGTAAACCCAGTCCGGCCAAGTGGTTGCGAACGCGTTCGGTGTCTTCGTCTGGGCACAGGCCAAGGTGTGAAGATAGCGCAAACGCCAAGACCAGGCCGACCGCGACCGCTTCTCCATGTAATACATTTGCACCGTAGCCAACTTCGGCTTCGATTGCGTGGGCGAAGGTATGGCCGAGATTGAGTAGCGCTCTGGGTCCTGCCTCGCGCTCATCGGCCGCAACAATTTCCGATTTTGATTTGCAGGAACGGGTAATTGCCAGGCCGCGAGCTTCGCCGCTGCCTTCTAATACGGCGCGCCCATTTGTTTCGAGCCAGCTGAAGAACTCGGCGTCCCCGAGCAGACCATATTTGACGATTTCGGCGTAGCCGGCGCGAAGCTCCCGCGGTGGCAACGTATCCAACACTTTCCAGTCTGCGATAACAATCGACGGCTGGTGAAAGCTGCCGATTAAATTCTTTCCATGGGGCGTATTGATGCCCGTCTTGCCGCCGACCGAGCTGTCGACCTGGGCCAATAAGGTGGTCGGTATTTGCACAAAGTCGATACCGCGCCGGAAAACGCTTGCCGCAAAGCCCGCTAGATCTCCGACCACGCCGCCGCCGAGTGCAATAACGAGGTCACCGCGTTCGACCTCAGCATCCAGCAACAGGTTGGCGAGTTCCTCAAAGTGGGCGAAGTCCTTGGTGTGCTCGCCCGGCTCCAGAACAATCGAGCGATGTTCGATATCGGTGGCATCGAGCGACGCGCTTAGGCGAAGTAGATGGTGCTCCGCCACGTTCCGATCGGTCACGACGACCGCCCGGCCTTGGCCCACCAACGGCACCAATAGATCCCCGGCCCGATCGATCAGGTCCGCGGCGATGACAATATCATAGCTCCGATCACCGAGATCGACGCGCACGCGTGTGTCCGGGATGCTTTTTAAATCCCTCCTTGCTTCCTTGGTTGAGCGACCTGTCGATTCCCTTGTTGGTTCCTTGGAGGATGAGGGGAGCGGTCGGTTCATTGCCAATCTAGCATCATCTACGCGATTACACGGGCATTGGTAAAAAGCCCTTTGCCCAGGAGGGCCTCGGCATCGGGTAACGATCGGATACATTCGAGTATTTCATTAACAACGGTCAAATGGGGCGCTTCGGTCGTGTCGACGATGAGATCCGCTTTGGCATAGACCGGGTAGCGTTCGGCAATCAGACGCTCAAGAACCTCCTCGGGGTCATTGCCCTTTAGTAGCGGTCGATCGTTGCGGCGCTGCACCCGACGCAGAAGGACCTCGATGTCGGCTCGAAGCCAGATCGAGAATCCGCAACTGCGGATGGTTTCGCGGGTTTCCTCGCACATGAAGGCGCCGCCGCCGGTTGCTAGAACATGCGGTGGCTTCTTGAGCAACCGCTCGATCACTCGCCGCTCGCCGTCCCGAAATGCCTTCTCGCCGTGGAGAGTGAAAATGTCCTCGATCGAGGACCCTGCCGCCTGTTCGATTTCGATGTCCGCATCCACGAACTCGGCGCCCAGACGTATCGCCAATCGACGCCCAATAGAGCTTTTTCCGGCGCCCATTAAGCCGACCAGGACGAGGGTTCGTTTGAGAGCCTTGCTCTTTGTAGCCATCGTAAAACTCTATCTACTTACCCATATTTTCGTTGGGCGCGATAATGAACGGGCGATCGTTGAAAGGGAATCAGCAAGCCGATAGACTGCCCCAACTTCGCCACAAACAAAGTCTATCATATCAACTAGCGCAAAGTTCTCCTGCGGCGAATAGGCTCTGACGCCGGTCTGCATGTCACGAACCCCAATCGTTATCCTCCTCATCGTTCTCATCGCTATTGTCGGTGGATTCGCCTTCTTAGCAACTTGGGACATTCCGCCGCCGAGCGCGCAGGTAGAGCACGTCATCCCCAATGACCGGTTCCCCAAATAGAAATTGCCTTTCTGAGAAGCTGGAGCCGCGGTCCGGCGAGCCAAGTCCGTGCAGCCGGATCACTATTGCGGTCGCGGTCGTTGCCATAGTTTGGGCGGCGGTGTTTATCCCTCTGGCAGCGGCACAAAACCCGGTCGGACCTCCCGTCAAATTACTTAAAAAACAGGATTCTGTCGCCAAACAGAAGCCGACCCGCTCGCGCCCCACACAGCGAACTGCACAACCTGAGACTGTACCACCCAAAAATAGTGAAGGCGCTACGTCCGACAAACGGTCTAGTGCGGTTCAGGTGCAATCGCTTGCCGCCGTCGATATTTCTTCGGCCGGGTTGCTCGATGATGAAGATGGCGGATTGGGTGTCGACATGTGGCGCGGCATTACGCGCTCGCTGGTCGAAAAACTACTTCCCCGCCTGCCGGTGGCGACGACGTCGTCGGCAATGCAGGGATTGGCCCGCCGCCTGCTGTTAACGCGAGCCCGAGTACCAGACGGCACCGCAACGGCTTCAAGTCTTCTCGGCCTTCGCGTGGAGAGACTGGCTGCGGCGGGAGATACCGCATCGGTTAACGCGCTTATGAACCTCGCACCAGCCGACCTGTCCGATCAGCGGTTGTCCCGTGCCAAAGTTGACGGCCTCTTGCTGTCGGGAGACACCGCCAGTGCCTGTGCGAACTTCCAAGCGCTCGTTGCAGAAGCGCCGGACGAATCGTACTGGGTCAAGGGCTTGGCGTTTTGTCGCGCACTTGGCGGCGCGCACGAACAAGCCCTATTTGCAGCCGATCTGCTGCGCGATCTCGGTGAAGACGACCCGCCTTTCTTCACGCTGCTCAGGGTGCTGTCCGGTGACCGTGGGCTTGCGGTCGAAAGCCTGCTCGACCCAACTCCGCTTCACATCGCGATGATGAAAACCGCCCGCTTGCCGCTTCCGGCTGACGCAATTGCTGGCGCGTCGCCGGGAATATTGGCCGCGATCGGACGCGCGCCTAACGCTGATATAGACTTGCGTCTGGCAGCGGCCGAACGGGCTGAAGCTACCGGTGCCCTGGATACGGCTTTGCTGGCGGAAATTTATCGCAGCGTAACGTTCGCGCCAGAAGAGCTGGCGGACGCGCCAGCTACGCTCAAGCAACTAACCGCTCCGCGCGCAAATGCACTGCTCTACCAAGTCGGCCAAATTCTGGAAGTGCCGACGGCGCGCGCGGAAGCCTTGGCACTGGCTTGGCGTCTTGCTCGCGAACGCGGGACCTATGCAACGGCCGTACGCGTTAGCCTCCCGACGCTCCAGGCACTTGAACCGACGCCTGAGCTTGCCTGGTTTGCGGTCGATGCCGTGCGTGCGCTTTATGCGGCCGGCGATGTCACCACGGCGCAACGGTGGTTCGCCATGGTGCAGGCAAATGCGACGCCGGGAAATGCCGACGCGGCGCTCGCCGTGCTCAAATTGTGGCCACTGCCGTTCCTGCGGGATCCTCGCTACCACCAGAGTTGGGACGGCGAGGCAATATTGGGTCCTTGGGTACAAGGGATGGATGCGCTAGGCGGACCTAAAGCGGAGGGCGCTAAGCAGGTGGAGTTGGTTTTGACCCTTTTGGTAGCCCTCGACTTTAAGATACCAGCCGCGGTATGGCCGCCCCTTTTTCAAGATTTACTCACAGTTTCAGCGTCGATACCTACGGCAGGCCTTTGGATTCACCTACGTTCTGCGTCGCTCTCTGGCGACATTGGCGCCACGGTATTGTTCGCAATGTTGGCTCTCGGTGAGGGCGGCCCGGCCGAGGCAGCGCCGATCGTCCTGTCTGAGGTCATTTCGGCGTTGAGACGTGTCAACCTTGACGATACTGCGCGTCAGATTGCGGTCGAAGCGGTTATGGCGCACGCGCCGTAACCGAAAGGGGGTAGCCATAGTGGCGCGCACCGCTACCTTGACCTCGATCTCGGCCTCGAAGGATCTTGAGCTTTTTCTCGAGATGATGGCCGTGGAGCGCGGTGCGTCTGCGGCGACACTCGCAGCTTATCGCCAGGACCTGCTTGATTGCGCGGCTTTTGCCGAGCGCCGCAGGTCCAACTTCAGGGAGCTGGATTCGAATTTGCTTCAGGGCTACATCAAAAGCCTCGTTGATCGCGGCATGGCGTCTTCGACAACAGCGCGCCGGCTGGCCGCGTTGCGGCAGATGTTTGCATTCTTGTATACCGAGGGGATCCGAACCGACAATCCCGCCGCCGCCCTCGATGGGCCGCGCCGGACCCGTTCTTTACCGAAATTACTGTCAGAAAAGCAGGTCGACGAGATGCTGGCGGCGGCCCGCCGAAAGTCCAGTCCCGAAGGCGCTCGCCTGGTGGCTCTGCTCGATGTGCTTTACGCCACCGGCTTGAGAGTGTCCGAGCTGGTGGGGCTGCCGTTGGCGGCTTTTCGCGAGGATGATCGTTTTCTCATCGTCCGCGGTAAGGGCAGCAAGGAGCGTATTGTTCCTCTGAGCGATAGTGCGCGCGATTCAGTTCTCCGCTACCTATCAGTTCGCGAACATTTTCTCGGCCGGGTTGGCGAGTCGCCGTGGCTGTTTCCATCGCGCAGCCGTGCCGGTTACCTAACGCGGCAACGTTTTCATCAACTGCTCAAAGGGTTGGCGGTCGATTGCCGTATTTCGCCAGCGAGTGTTTCGCCACACGTTTTACGCCACGCGTTTGCCACCCACCTACTGGCTCGCGGCGCTGATCTGCGATCGGTACAGCAGATGTTGGGCCACGCCGATATCAGCACGACGCAGATCTACACGCATGTTTTGGAAGCACGTTTGCGGCAGCTGGTTCTGGCCCACCACCCGCTTTCGGAAGAGGTCTGATCCCGCGCGAGATCAGCGCCGATCAATCAGCCTTGCCGTGGCAACGCTTGTACTTATTGCCGGACCCGCAGGGGCAAGAGGCATTGCGTGCCACTCGACCCCAAGTCGCCGGATCTTCCGGGTCAAGCTGTTCGGCGGCTTTTCGTCTGACCGCGGTGGTGAAAACGGCGGCTGAATTTTTGTCGGCGAACTCATTCTCGCCGGTCAGGGGGTTGGTGTGTATCGCCTGGATACTTTCTTCGTTTGGGCCGCGTGGCGCCGGGATCGCCAATGCCTGATCGGGTTGCACCTGTAGCTCGATATGAGCCAGGATAAGTGTCACCTGCTCGCGCAGACCCGTCAGCATCAACTCGAACATATCGTATGCTTCACGCTTGTATTCGTTAAGCGGGTCGCGCTGCGCGTAAGCCCTGAGGCCGATCCCCTGGCGCAAATGGTCGAGCGATAGCAGGTGATCTTTCCACACCTGGTCCAGCACCTGCAAAACCAGGCTCTTTTCGACCAGACGCCATATATCGATCCCATAATTCGCGGCGCGTTCAGCCATACGTCGTTCGACCGCGCTTTGGGTTCGCTCGCGGATCTCCTCGTCGGCGATCCCCTCTTCCTTGCCCCAGTCGTTGATCGGAAGGTCGAGATGGAAGATGCGTGCGATCTCTAGTTCGAGCGGGTCAAGCTCCCACTGTTCGGCGTATGCTTTCTCAGGGACGAAGCGCGCAACCAATCCTGTCACGACCTCACTGCGCATGTCGCCGCAGATCTCCGATACATCAGTCGCCGACATGATCTCTTTGCGCTGGTCGTAAATGACCTTGCGTTGATCGTTCATCACATCGTCGAATTTGAGAAGGTTCTTACGGATATCAAAATTCCGCGCCTCGACCTTCTGCTGCGCTTTTTCCAGCGCCTTGTTGATCCACGGATGAACGATCGCTTCGCCGTCCTCGAGACCTAGCTTTCGCAGCATCGTATCCATTCGCTCGGATCCGAAAATCCGCATGAGGTCGTCTTCTAACGACACGAAGAACTTCGATTTCCCCGGATCCCCCTGGCGCCCCGAGCGGCCCCGCAACTGGTTATCGATGCGCCGGCTCTCGTGACGCTCGGTCCCAACCACATAGAGGCCGCCGGCGGCCAGAACTTTTTCTTTTTCCTCGGCGACTTCTTTTTTGATCTGTTTGATCTTCGCGTTGCGCTTGTCTTCGTCCTCGATGTCATCGGATTCTTGGCGAATCCGCATCTCCAGATTGCCGCCGAGCTGAATGTCGGTGCCGCGACCAGCCATGTTGGTAGCGATCGTCACACCGCCGACCCGGCCCGCTTGGGCGATGATGAAGGCTTCCTGCTCGTGGTAGCGCGCATTGAGCACTTTATGCGGAATTTTTTTCTGCTCTAGAAGACTCGCCAGGTGTTCCGATTTTTCGATGCTTACCGTACCCACGAGTAGGGGCTGACCGCGCCCATGGGCCTCTTCGATCAGTTCGATGACGGCAGTGAATTTTTCTCCGCCCGTGCGATAGACCTCATCATCGCTATCGTCGCGGACCATCGGTTTGTTGGTCGGAATCTCGGTGACTTCGAGCTTATAGATCTCGGCAAATTCACCGGCTTCGGTCACGGCTGTGCCGGTCATGCCAGCAAGTTTGGGATAGAGTCGGAAGTAGTTCTGGAAAGTGATTGACGCCAGCGTTTGATTCTCTTGCTGGATCTCAACCCCCTCCTTGGCCTCGAGAGCCTGATGCAGCCCCTCGGAGTAGCGACGGCCCTCCATCATGCGGCCCGTAAACTCGTCGATAATGATTACCCGGTCGTCATTGACGATGTAGTCGATATCGGCTTGGAAGAGTTTGTGAGCACGCAGTGCTTGATTCACATAGTGTAAAATCGCGACGTTGAGGATGTCGTAGAGGCTTTCGCCCTTCATAAGATCGGTCTCGGTGAGGAGCCGTTCCATATGCTCGACGCCGGCGTCGGTGAGCGCAACCGTTCGTGACTTATCGTCCTTCTCGTAATCCTCGTCGACCAGCTTGGGAATATATTTGTCGAGCGTCGTATACAGATCCGAGCTTTCCTCGGCCTGGCCGGAGATGATCAGAGGCGTTCGCGCCTCGTCGATCAGGATTGAATCAACTTCATCGACGATCGCGTAGTTGAAGTCCCGCTGAACCATCGTTTCCAGATCGAACTTCATATTATCGCGCAGATAGTCGAAGCCGAATTCGTTGTTCGTTCCATAGGTGATGTCGGCAGCGTAGGCCGCCCGGCGCTCATCATCGTTCAGACCGTGCACGATGCAACTGCAAGTCAGCCCGAGCACCGAATAGACACGCCCCATCCACTCGGCGTCGCGTCGTGCGAGGTAGTCGTTAACGGTGACGATGTGGACGCCCCGCCCCTCCAAGGCGTTAAGGTATGCCGGCATGGTGGCAACCAGCGTCTTGCCTTCGCCGGTCTTCATTTCCGCAATTATGCCCTGATGCAGGACCATGGCGCCCATGAGCTGAACGTCGAACGGGCGCTCGCCAAGGGCGCGTCGGGCGGCTTCGCGGACGACGGCAAAGGCTTCGACCAAGATATCGTCGAGTGATTCGCCGTCGGTTAGGCGTTTGCGAAATTCGTCGGTCTTGGCTAGCAGCGCACCTTCCGACAGCGCCTGTATTTCCGATTCCAGCGCATTGATTGTGTCCACCGGCTTATGAAGGCGCTTGACCTCGCGCTCGTTGGTCGTGCCAAACAGGTTCTTGGCAAGATTGCCAAACATCATAATCTCCGAGATCGGTCAGGCTCGAGTCGCGCGCTCGGCGTGGCCCCAGTTCGAGAGATAAGGTCCCCTGGAAGGTCTGTCAACGACGCCTCCCGTAAACCTATTCGTGGTGGGCCCGCCCGTTGTAACATCGTAGGCCGCGCTGGGCGCCCTTGGAGAAGCACAAACAGTCATGGCAAAGCAAAAGCGATCGCCGCTGGCGCCCAAATCGTTTCCCCGGCTACCTGCGATTCCGGGTGTACAGATAGCCAGCAGCGCGGCGGGTTTGCGCTACAGCGGCCGGCGCGATCTGTTCGTGGCACAGACCGCCCCAGGAACCACTGTCGCAGGTGTGTTCACACGCTCTAAAACCGCGGCAGCGCCGGTCGATTGGTGCCAACAGGCGGTACGTGGCGGCGTGGGGCGGTGCCTGGTCGTAAACGCGGGAAATGCGAACGCTTTCACCGGACGTGCCGGTCGTCAGACCGTCGCGGAGACTGTGACCTGTATGCGCGGTTTGAGCGGGTGTGCAGAAACCGAAGTTTTGATCGCATCGACAGGTGTGATTGGTGAGCAATTGTCTGCCGCACAGATCATCGCTGCGTTGCCCGACGCGTATGCAAACATGAAGTCGACGGGGTGGAAAAACGCGGCTGAGGCAATCCGCACGACGGATACCTTTCCGAAAGGTGCGGTGCGCTACGCAACGATCGGGCGGACCAAGGTGTGTTTGGCGGGCATAGCCAAGGGTTCGGGCATGATCGCACCGGACATGGCGACCATGCTGGCTTTCCTTTTTACCGATGCGGCGATCCCGGCTCCGGTGCTTCGCCGACTGCTTCGCAGTGCCAACGAACAGACGTTCAATGCAATAACCGTCGATGGTGATACCTCAACGAGCGATACTGTGTTGCTGTTCGCCACTGGGCGGGCCCGTCACGCGACGATCACGTCGCCGGCTGCCACAGAATTGGCTGGCTTTCGCGAGGCTCTATATGACCTGATGCTGGACCTCGCTCACCAGATTGTTCGCGACGGCGAAGGCGCCAGCAAATTTGTTGAGATCAGGATTCGCGGCGCCGAGAATAAAACTGCGGCACGTAACATAGCGATGGCGATTGCCAACTCGCCGCTGGTCAAAACGGCAATTGCAGGCGAAGACCCTAATTGGGGCCGTATCGTGATGGCTGTAGGTAAGGCGGGAGAGCGAGCCGATCGCGATGGTTTGGCAATAGACTTCGGCGATATCGCGGTAGCCCGCGCCGGCGAGCAGGTCGCAACCTATAGCGAAGAGAGAGCCGCGCGTTACATGAAGCGACGCGAGATCGAGATCGCGGTAGATGTCGGCGTGGGGCGTGGGCGCTTTACCGCGTGGACGTGTGATCTGACGCACGGCTATATCGCGATCAATGCCGACTATCGCTCGTGACGTTACCTCAAGTAGCGGCCGACACCGTTATCGCAACGACAAATCTTTGTCTGCGTCGACCCAGCCGTGACGACGTGGGATCGATCGCGGCGCTGGCCAGCGAATGGGAAGTCGCAAAGCAAACTGGGCGAATCCCCCATCCCTATAACGCCATCGACGCCGAGCAGTGGCTCACCTCGGTGATGGGCGACGATGGCGAGGAAATGGCGTTCGTAATCACCTTGGTTGAACCGCACTCGGTGGTCGGTGCAATTGGGCTTGCGCCGGCTCATATTGGCGAAGGCATTGAACTCGGCTTCTGGATTGGCAAGCCCTATTGGGGGCGTGGCTATGCCACCGAGGCCGTAAGCGCCCTTCTACGCCATGCATTTGACGACCTTGGCCTGACGCACATTGTCGCCGGCGCTTTTCGGGAGAACCGAGCCTCGCGGCGGGTATTGGAAAAAGTCGGGTTCGAAAAGACGAGTGTGGCCGAAATGAATTGGCCCCACCGCGGCGGGCATCGAGATATTCAGCGTTATGCCATCACCCGCGAACTGGTGCAGGCAGCGTGATGGAGGTAGTGCTTGTCGTGGCGCTGGCATTGATCGATAGCGATGATCGAGTGCTGATCGCGCAGCGACCGGTGGGAAAATCAATGGCCGGGCTGTGGGAGTTTCCCGGTGGCAAGGTCGAGCCTCATGAAATTCCAGAGCGGGCCGTGATTCGCGAGGCCAAGGAAGAACTCGACGTTGACATCGAGCAGAGTTGTCTGGCGCCGCTAACCTTTGCATCGCATAGCTATGAGGACTTTCACTTGTTGATGCCGCTCTACGTCTGTCGCATTTGGGATGGGGTGGCTAGGAACGTTGAAGGCCAGGCGTTGAAGTGGGTGCGGCCGGTCGAGATGAACAATTACGTGATGCCGCCGGCCGACGCGCCGTTGGTCGCCCATTTGCGGGATCTGTTGTAGAGCCGCTAGGTCAGGAGTGCCCGGCGGTATCGTCGGGACCGGCTTTTTCCCCAGCGGACTGTTCTTTTGTGTTGAGCGCATCAGCCAACCGCGTCACCGCCGAACCCGGCCGGATGGGCTGCTGCTGCGATTGGTCGGGACTCCAGCCGGTCAGATAGGCGATTTGAAACGTCGCGCGAATACGTCCGTCAGGTTGACCATAACGGGCGTGATAGAGTTCGGCGGCTTTAAAGATGACCGTGCGGGGGGTGAAGCCGCGGCCTCGCGCTCGCATAACGTTAGTTTCGCCCATCGCGCGAAGATCAGCCATTAAGGCCAACGCATTCGGATAGGTGAGTGTAAGCGTGTCGGTGTCGACCACCGGCAAGGCGAACGCGGCGCGCTGAAGAAGTGAACTCGCTTCGGCGATGTCGATCATCGGCGAGACGCGGGGACTCGCGCCGCCCCGCTCGGCGAGCTCGGCCTCGATCAGTACCTCGCGGAGTTCGTGCAAGGTTTCGCCAGCAAACATGGCCGCGAGGAAGAGGCCGTCGGGTTTGAGCGCGCGTTGGACTTGAGCAAGGGCGCCCGGCAGATCGTTGGTCCAGTGGAGCGCGAGCGAACTGGTAATGAGGTCGAATTTCTTTAGCGCGAAGGGTAGGAACTCTTCATCGGCGACGACCGCATTGGTGCCGGTGGTGCAGTCCGTGTGTCCTAGTATTCGGATTGAAGGATCGCATACGATCAATCGTTTGATGCGGTTGGTGGCGCGAACCGCACGCGCGCATTCACCACCGCGAAAGCCGATATCGAGGGCCAGGGGGAAATCGCGTTGGACGTCAAGCAGGCGGTCGGCGAGCCGCAGCGCGATCTCATCGAACAATGGGTTATCATCACTGCCGCTCACTCGCTCGTGATGTTGGCGCAGCGCGCGACGGTCGAAGATGAGGTTTTCATTGTCGAGGTAGTCGACCACGGTCGGGTTATGGCACGGCAAGCCGAGCGCGCAAAGTGGTGGCCGCCTCGATCATCAAACGTCTCAACAACGGGGCCGGGTGGTCCGGCTGGCGTCGCTGCGGTCGCTAATTATTGAGGTGAACGCGGAATAATGATTCGGAAATAGTCGGTTAGCGGTTTCAGATACATCCCGCGCAGGCTGTGGTAGCCCGTATCCGAGCCGTCGCCCAACCCAAATGAAAAGGTCTCGCGGCCTTTCGGCACATACAGTGTACCAAAAAGCCAATCCCACACGGCAAGGGCATAGCCGACATTCTTGCCGAATTGGTCGGGCCGTTGACTGTGGTGTATCTGGTGCTGAGCCGGACTAACAAAAATGTGGTTGAGAACAAAGCCATAACTTAGCCAGACGTGGCTGTGACGAAGATTTCCAATCAGGCTGTAGAAAAAGATCAGTATGTGAAGGCCGCCGACGAGGACGACGCCGGGATCGCTTCCGACCAGGTAGATCGTTATGCCAATGGGTATGCCAGCGGTAATCGCGGGAACCGACGCCATCCAAATCAGCTCGATGGGGTGGGCCCGCATCGAGGTAATCGGTGTAAGAACCTCGGCCGAATGATGAACTTTGTGGATGATCCAAAGCGCCGGAACGTGATGCAGGGCGAAGTGGGCGATGAAGCGGCCAAAGTCGTAGGTGACAAAAAAGAAAATGGTTAGCGCCAATTTCGCGATGCTCATATCAGATTCGCCCGGCAGTGCCCCGAACAGATCGGTCAGCACTTTCACACTCGTCACCGCTACCCAATTCATCGACAGGATGAGCGAGCCAAACAGCGCCCCGTGAAAGATTGTGTTAACGATGTAGTAGACATAGTCAGCGCGGGCTGAGGGATGCCACCACACGGCCTTCGGGAAGACAGACCGTCGGAAATCACCAATTGCGCTGGCGCGAAAGTGGGGTCGGGTCGCACCTATCCAGACCACCACTGCAAGGAATAGGGCTGAGAGCAGGAACGGCCAGTACAGGACGGACCGATGGTCGAGCCAGGCGACGAACGGCGCCGCCGCAACGCGGACGATCGCAGTCAAACTTTCGGTAAACTCAAGCTCCATAATAATACTGGCCTTGATCGCCCGGTTGCCGCAGTCAGTGGGATGTTATTACACCATCCGCGCGCCTCTCGAACACGAGGTATGCCAATTGGTCTGAAGCGCTCATTGAAATGGTTTTTGGAATGCTGCTACCAACTGCCCGGACGCCCATTGGCACCGCAGGTCCTTGACCGGCTGGTCGGTTGCGCTTTGAATCCCGGCGATGTCGCGATCGAAAGGTGAAATTGCGCGCGGCGCTTCAATGTCTGCCGCATCGGCGGCGCACTCGCTGCGGGTGATGCGTAAGGCTGCGCTTGACGTATTGATGCCACCGCAATGCATGAGTTACGGGGCTTCCATCGAGCAACATGGCGGCCTGTGCGGGAGCTGCTGGTCGGATCTCTCCTTCATCGCAGGCTTGGTATGTGACATATGCGGCACCCCGTTCGAGCTTGCGGCGGGTCCGCAAGCCATTTGCACGGCGTGCGCGGGCGAACGGCCAATCTACCATCGCGCGCGGGCCGCGCTGCGCTACGACGATCCGGCGCGGCAACTGATCCTGGCTTTCAAGCGCGGTGATCGCACCGAGGTGGCGCCGCTACTGGCAACTTGGCTCGATGGCGCGGGACGTGAGCTCTTCGCGGGCGCGGACTATCTGATACCGGTTCCGTTGCATCGCTGGCGGTTATTCCAGAGGCGCTATAATCAATCGGCTTTGTTGGCGATCGCCCTTGCCAAGCGGTGGGGCGTGGGTGCGTTGCCCGAGGGACTGGTGAGAATACGGGCAACCCGGTCACAAACCGGACTCACCCGCAAAGGCCGGCGCCATAATGTTCGGAACGTGTTTGATCTCGGCAAACACGGTGCGAATGTGATATCCGGGCGCAACATTATTCTTATCGACGACGTCATGACCAAAGGTGCAACGGTATCAGCATGCGCGTGGCGTTTGGCACAAGGCGGCGAGAATAGGATCGACGTCTTAACCGTGGCAAGGGTAGTGCGAGGCCATAGCGATGCCGCGTAGCTTGAATTGGCTGGCGAAGCGCTTGTTCGGTGGTTCGGATGGATACCACGCAAACGCGGCCAGGGGTCTCGCCCAGGGAGGATTGCCGATGGCCGCTGTTACGATCTACACCACGTTGTTCTGCCCCTATTGCTCGCGGGCAAAGCAGTTGTTGAATTCAAAAGGCGTGGACTTCGAGGAAATCCCGGTGGATATCGATGCCGCCCGGCGGACTGAAATGGTGGCGCGGGCAAAGGGCGGTTCCTCGGTGCCACAGATATTCGTCAACGACCAGCACATCGGCGGCTCCGACGAACTTGCCGATCTCGAGCGCGCCGGCAAACTCGATCAACTGCTCGCGGCGGCGCCATGAATGATCTGAAAAGCCCATATCGTTTTGCCTGCGTTCAGGTCAACGCAGGCGACGACATGGTAGCAAACATTAATGCGGCCGGCGGCTTCATCAAGTCAGCCCAGGCCGATGGTGCGAACTTTGTTGGCGTACCAGAGAACGTGTCGATAATGGTGTTCGGATCAAAACAAATTCGCGGCAATGCGAGATCCGAGGACGAGCACTCCGCGTTACAGGCATTTCGCGACATTGCCGCGCAAAGTGGTATTTGGCTTTTAATCGGATCGCTCACGGTGCAAACCGGTGACCCGGACGGGCGCGTTGCCAACCGTTCGTTCGTGATCGACAGCAACGGTGAAATCGTTGCCCGCTACGACAAGATCCACATGTTCGACGTGGACCTCCCGAACGGAGAATCCTATCGCGAGTCGAAAAACTTTCGGCCCGGTGCGCAGGCGGTGCTCGCTACTACCAAGTTCGGTCCGGTTGGATTGACGATCTGCTACGACCTGCGCTTTGCGTATCTCTACCGTTCGCTCGCGCACCGCGGGGCCCACCTGCTCACCGTACCGGCGGCCTTTACCCGGGTCACGGGCGAAGCGCATTGGCACACTCTGCTTAGAGCTCGCTCGATCGAGACCGGCTGCTTCGTTGTTGCACCAGCCCAATGCGGCACTCACCCCGGCGATCGCAAGACGTTCGGTCATTCGCTGATCGTGAGCCCGTGGGGTGAGGTATTGGCCGATGGAGGAACCGAGCCGGGATTTGTCATCGCGGAAATCGACCCGGCCGCATGTGAACAAGCACGCTCGATGGTGCCCGCGTTGAGCCACGACCGCGAGTACGATGCCCACCCAGTGACGGGTCCGCCACCCGTGCGCGCGGTAAGTTAGCTTTCCGCTAGATTGCGGAGTTGGGATGCACTGGCGTCAGCCGATGCGAGCGACTGCTTTCGCTTTTTCGGCGCCCGGGCTCGTCTTGATCGCGCAAATTCGCTGTACAACGCGCGGTCTCGGCCCAGCGATTTTGCCGTGTTCGTAAGCGACGATTTGCAGGGCTGGACAAAAAGCCTCCAGCAATTCCCCGGTGCGCAGAAGAAAATCGGGATTTGATGGTTTGCCGTAACGTTGGTTGCCGGCTGCGAAGGTTTCGTAAATGAGCACGCCATTTGGAGACAATGCGGCGATCATGGACGAGAATAGCGGCCGGTGGAGATAGTTGGTAACAACAATGCCACCGAAACTTCGATTGGCTAGCGGCCACGATGCACGTTCTTCCGGACCCGGTCCTTCAAGGTCGGCAGCGACGATTTCGACGTCATCATCGTCCGAAAAGGCCGCCAATCCTTCGATATCGCGATCGACCGCAATAACGTGATAATTGTTTGCACGCAGCAGCCGCACGTGCCGGCCGCGTCCGCAGGCGAGATCGAGAACCGGTCCCGGTTGCGGAATTAAGCGTAGGAACCGGGTTACCCACGGTGACGGTGAGGCAAGAAAATGATCGGACGGGCGCATCGGTCACGCGTAATTTTGTTGTTTGTCATTTGGTTTTCGCTTTTTATCTTAACTGGTTGGGCTCGAAAAAGCGGGCGCCCGAAGTTTGGATAGACATTCATGATAGTTTTCGACATCCAGTGTAGCGACGGCCACGTCTTCGAAGGGTGGTTTGCCGACAGCGCGACTTACGAGAAACAGGTGAAGACCCGTGCTGTTGAATGCCCGGTTTGTGGGTCAAGCAAAGTAAAAAAGGCACCGATGGCGCCTAACATCGCGACCGGTGCCGTCGGCCCCGCGCCCGAGGCAGACTCGCGGCCGGCATCCGGTGCCGCAGGACCTCCGACCACGCGGGACGCGGCCAAAGAGAAAACCGAGAACTATGTGAAAATGCTCACTAAGATGCGTGAACACGTCGAGGCGAACTGTGACTATGTGGGCGATAAATTTGCGGAAGAAGCACGCCGTATTCACTACGGCGAAACCGAGAAACACAACATTTACGGCGAAGCGTCGTCGGAGGAAAGCAAGGATTTGGAAGACGAGGGGATAGATTTTGGCGCGCTCCCATGGCCGCGCCGCCCGAGCTCTTAGGCCCGTGTTCCTAATGTTTGTGTCGGGCTGGACTGAAACTCGACGTTTTTCCTCAGCCTTTTTTCTGATGTGTGCTGACGGGCGCAAATACCCGCATTTCAAGCTTGGGACGGGTCAAGTCCGACGCGAAATCCGTTAAGGCTTGGTCGCGAACAGTAGATAATTGACGCCGGTGTCGGTGCTGGTGTGCCACCCACCCGTCGTAGCGTCAAACGAAACCCCGGTTACATCACCGACATCAAATCCGGCCCCGCGAAGCTCACGGGCGACCTCTGATGGTCGAAGGAACTTGTCCCATTGATGGGTGCCGCGTGGAAGCCATCCCAGAATCCACTCCGCGCCGACGATTGCCAGCGCGAATGACTTTAGCGTTCGGTTAAGGGTGGCTGCGACCAGAATGCCCTGAGGCGGAAGCATGCGGCCGAGTGCGTTCACGAATGCGCCGGTGTCGCTGACATGTTCGAGAATTTCCATCGCGACGACGGCATCGAAGCGTTCGCCGGCATCGGCCAACTCTTCCGCAGTTATCTGACGATAGTCGATATCGAGTTCGACAGTCTCGGCGTGGTGGCGCGCGACATCGATCACCTCGGACGCAGCGTCGACTCCGACCACGTCGGCGCCGAGCCGTCGCAATGGCTCGCTTAGGAGCCCCGCACCGCAGCCCATGTCGAGCACACGCAGTCCGGCGAGCGGTTTGGTTGTTAGGGGGTCACTTCCGAAATGCCAACAAATGCGGTCGCGGATGTAGGCAAGACGAACCGGATTCAGTCGATGCAATGCGCGCATCGGGCCGTCCGAATCCCACCATTGCTTGGCGAGATTATCGAAGCGAGCGATTTCGTCGTGATCGACGGTAGCGATGATTGTGTTCACAACGGCCATGATGAGGGATCTGTGGCCGGTGGGCCAGTCTTGCAAGGCTCAAGACGTACGAGTATGTATATCGCCTTCTCCCCGACAAGACCGCGTTGGCACCTGATCGCGTCTGAACCCGATCGCACTTTCATGTCTCGCATTGTTTGCAAATTCGGTGGCACGTCCGTTGCCGACATCGACCGCATCCAGGCTACCGCCGATCGCGTTAAATCGATCGTTGATGAGGGCAATCAGGTCGCTGTCGTGGTTTCGGCGATGTCTGGAACGACCGACCAGCTCATTAGTTGGACCCGCGAGATAGCGGCCGTCCATGACGCGCGCGAATACGATGTGGTTCTTGCTTCGGGCGAGCAAGTAACCATCGGCTTGCTCGCATTGGCGCTGCAATCGCTCGGTGTTTCCGCACGATCGTGGCTTGGCTGGCAACTGCCGATTCGTACTGATGGTGCCCATTCAAGCGCGCGGATTCAGGACTTTTCGGCCGACGGACCCGCGGCGTGCTTGGACAAACATGAAGTCGCTATTGTCGCCGGGTTCCAAGGAATTGGTCCCGACGGCCGCCTAACGACGCTGGGGCGGGGCGGGTCGGACTTAACGGCAGTAGCACTGGCTGCTGCGCTCGGTGCTGACCGTTGCGATATTTTTACTGATGTTGATGGCGTGTACACCGCTGATCCGCGGATCGTTGCTAAGGCGCGCAAGCTTGATAAGATCACCTACGAGGAGATGCTAGAAATGGCGTCGCAAGGCGCCAAAGTATTGCAAACCCGCTCGGTCGAGTTGGCAATGACGCAACGCGTACGGCTGCAAGTCCGGTCGAGCTTCAATGACACATCTGGAACATTCGTCGTAGACGAGGACGAGATCTTGGAACAAGAAGTCGTCAGCGGTATCGCTTACTCCCGAGACGAAGCCAAGATCACTCTGCTCAATGTCGCCGACCGACCTGGCGTCGCAGCACGGGTGTTTGGCCCCTTGGCGAACGCTGCGGTTAATGTCGATATGATTGTTCAGAGCGCGTCAGAAGATGGTGGATCGACCGATATCACGTTTACGCTCGACCGCGCTCACCTGGACAAGGCATTGTCGGTACTTGAGCAGGAGAAAAGCGCCATCGGGCATGGGGGTGCATTGGCCGATTCCAACGTCGTAAAAGTATCCGTGATCGGGGTAGGAATGCGGAGCCATGCTGGCGTTGCGGCGCGTATGTTTGAGACGCTGGCGGAGAGAGGCATTAATATTCTTGTGATTTCGACCTCGGAGATCAAAGTCAGCGTGCTGATCGAAGAAGAATATGCCGAACTTGCATTGCGCGCACTCCATTCGGCTTACGGACTTGATGCCATCTAAGGACGCAATGATTTCCCCTGGGAGTTCCATCTGGAATCCTGCCGGCAAGCTCAGGCTTGATAGACTGTGGCGACGAGGCTGCGATCTGCTAGGCAGCGATTGTGCCATTCTTGGCGGTGCGATGACGTGGGTTTCAGAGCACACCCTGGTATCGGCGATTTCCAATTCCGGTGGGTTTGGGGTGATTGCTTCGGGTGCGATGACGCCGGGCGAACTGGATGTTGAAATCGGACGGACCCTCGCGTGCACCGACAAGCCCTTTGGCGTCAACATCATCATCATGCATCCGGACCTGGACGCGCTGATCGACGTTTGCGGGCGTCGAGGCGTTTCTCACATTGTGCTGGCCGGGGGACTGCCGGGACGGGCGTCGATCCACCGGATCAAAAGCTTCGGCACTAAAGCGATAGCTTTCGCACCAGCACTCGTCGTCGCTCGCAAATTGGTACGCGCCGGTATTGATGCACTGATAATCGAGGGCATGGAGGCCGGGGGGCACACAGGCCCCGTTTCCACCGGCGTGTTGGCGCAGGAGATCCTGCCCGAAGTCAAAGAGGTTCCCGTCTTCGTCGCCGGTGGGATCGGGCGCGGTGAGGGAATCGCGATGTATCTGGAGATGGGAGCAGCGGGCTGCCAACTCGGTACGCGCTTTGTCTGCGCAACCGAATCAATTGCACATCCCGAATTCAAGAAGGCTTTTATCCGTGGACATGCGCGGGATGCCGTACTTTCGGTCCAGGTCGACCCGGAATTTTCGGTAATACCGGTCCGGGCTCTGGCCAATGCGGCGACCAAACGCTTTGCGGCGACACAGCACGATGTGATCGCGCGGTACCGCTCGAGTGAACTGTCGCAAACCCAGGCGCAACTTGAAATCGAACACTTTTGGGCAGGCGCCCTGCGTCGCGCCATTCTCGACGGTGACGTCGAGAATGGCTCTCTAATGGCGGGCCAGAGCGTTGGCATGGTCACCAAGGAACATTCTGTAGCTGAAATCATCGATGAGTTGATGGAACAGGCTACGGCCGCACTAGGCGATGATACCAAGGACCTCTCCGCGTCATCGAAGCGGTCACTTATGGAGGTGGCTTCCGCCGTTTGAGCCCTGCGATCGCTGCGTACAGGGGATCTCATCGGGTTGAAAAAAACCTCATTTTTGCAACCTG
>CAUZWH010000005.1:0-23974 GCA_963583675.1 Alphaproteobacteria bacterium | reverse complement strand
GCGCAAGTCGAAAAAGCGTACCCCCAAGAAATCGCCGGTTGGCTGGATATCTGTTCGCGGCGAGCAGCGTGCGCTGCAACAAGCCGCCGAATAAGCGATCACGGAGGAAATCGGTGTTTCTACGTAATTATTGGTATCTCGCCGCCTGGGCGCGCGACGTTGGGCGCGACCCGCTTGGGCGGGTCATGCTCGGCGAACCCGTGGTCCTGTTCCGCAAACAGGACGGCACCCCTGTGGCCCTCGAAGACCGTTGCATTCACCGCCGTCTGCCGCTGTCGATGGGCAAAATGATCGGCGATGAGTTGCAGTGCCACTACCACGGCCTGGTATTCGACTGTGCAGGCGCCTGCGTCAAAATCCCGGGCCAGGATCGTATCCCCAAATCGGCCCGGGTCAAGAGCTACCCTGTGATCGAACGCAATCAATGCGTCTTCGTGTGGATGGGCGATCCAGCCAAGCCAGACCAATCAAAGATCCCCACCCACTTCAACCTGCTCGACGAGGAGGGCTGGACCTCAAGCCTGGTCTATCGTCCGGTGCAGGGCCACTACGAACTGATCAACGACAATCTCCTCGATTTGTCTCACCTCGCCACCGTGCATGCATCGACCGTCGGCACCGGGCACGTCGCCGACTTCGCCGATGTCGAAACCGAGCACAAAGGCCAACACATCAAAGTCTCGCGCTGGACTATGGACGTACCGGCCGCGACCACCTATCAGAAGTTCGGCGACTACGACGGCAATATCGACCGTTGGCAGGTCTCAGAATATTTCCCGCCTTCCTATTTCCGCATCAATAACGGTGCCGCCTCGGTCAACACCGGCGCACGCGAGGGTAAGGGCGAAAAGCGCTGGGATTTCTGGGTCAGCCACGGCATCACGCCGGAATCTGAAACCTCGACCCACTATTTCTGGGCGTTGGCTCACCGCACCTGGACCAACAACCAAGACGACATCGAAGAGTTCCACCGCCAGTGCCACCACGTTGTCGGCGAAGATCTTGCTGTATTCGACGCACAGCAGGCCTGTATCGACCTCGACCCCAGCGCGCCCACCCTCGACATCCGCTACGACGCCGGCCCGATGATGGCTCGCCGCATCATTGACGAACTGCTTGAGGCAGAAGCGGCTGGGTAGTCCGGGCGAACCCACTGACGTCGCGCGAGCATCCAGCAATCGACCCCTCAGCCTAACCCTCTCCCACATGGGGAGAGGGAACCCAACGGTGCGTCGACTGGAACTCCCTCTCCCCATGTGGGAGAGGGATGGGGTGAGGGGTTGTTTAATAACCGGCGCGCGGTCCCTAAGGCCCGATCAGCCGGGTCAGCACCAGCGAGACATCCGGCACGTAGGTCACGATTCCAAGCGCGATGATGTTGATGATGATGAACGGCATTACCCCACGGTAGATCGCCGCGAGCGGGGCCCGCAACACCGACTGAACCACGAATATGTTGAGCCCAAATGGCGGCGTGAACATACCGATCTCGAGGTTCATCACCATGATGATGCCGAAGTGGATGAGATCGATGTCGGCGGCCTGCACGATCGGAATCAGCAGCGGTGTGAGGATGATGATCGCTGAGGTCGGATCGAGCAGGCAGCCCACCACCAACAGCAACAGGTTAATAACCAGCATCACCGCCCAAGGCTGCGCCCCGATGTCTTGAATAAACGCGACGATCGCCTGCGGAACGCCGCTGATCGTCAACAACCACGAATACAGCCCGGCTGCCGCGATAATGATGAAGATCTGCGCGCAGACGTAGGCCGTTCGTACCGCCGCTTCCCACAGCCCCCGCCAGTCGAGATCGCCGTAGGCAAACATCGTTACCAAAATTGCGTAAATACCGGCGACCGCCCCTGCTTCGGTGGGATCGAAAATTCCCGAGTAAATCCCACCCAGGATGATCAACGGTGTCGCCAGGGCAAGAATCCCCCGGCGGCTAGCGCCTAGAAAATTGCTCAAGCTGAACGCCTGAGTTTCGCCAAGATTATTGATCCTGGCATAAATGTAGATATAGCCAGCCATCATGGCCGCCAGCATGATGCCGGGAATGAATCCGGCGATGAACAGTTTTACCACCGACACTTCGGCGGAGCCGCCATACAGAATCATAGCGATCGATGGTGGAATGATCACGGCGATCGCTCCGGAAGACGCCAGCACGCCGGCCGAGAAACTTTCGCTGTATCCATTATTAAGCAACGGTTTGTACAACACCTGACCGACAGCGGCGGTGGTCGCCGCACCGGACCCCGACATCGACCCAAAGAACGCGCACGACCCCACGGCGGTGATCGGCAGGCTGCCGCGCACGCCGCCCGATAGCGATAACACCCAAGCCACAATTCGGGTTGAGAGACCGCCCCGGCTCATCAGTTCACCGGCAAATATAAAAATGGTGCGGCCAGGAACGACAGCTTGTCGACGCTGCCAAACATTTTTAGGTGCACCACGGTGAGCGGCACATCCATAAAAAGGAATAGGACGACCGTCGATGTCGTCATCAGAATTATGAAGACCGGGAAACCCATCACCAGCAAGCCGATCGGCAGCAGCACCATGACCCACGCCATAATTCGCCCGCCTACGCGTTACTGCGTGACGGCGCCACGCGACAAGATTGCTTGAATGTTGGGTCGACGAAGCGGTCAGCCATAAAACCTAGATACCGAGGTCCAAATTCCTGCCAGGCGACTTTTCCGTGAGTTCGTCACGCACATTGCCGAGGTCGCCTCTGATATGCGCCCGGAAACGCACGATGACGGCAACCATCATGAAGAAAAAGCCGATCAGCACCATCGAGTGGGGAATTACCATAGGGACCTCGGCGGCGATGCTGCGCTTGCCGAACTCGACCTGCAATACTGTCACTTCGAACGATTGGATCACGATGAAGATGCAAATCGCGATGAACAGCATCGTCGAAAGGAAGTTTACCACCTCCTTCACCGGGCTCTTCAGAGCCTGCGAGAGGATATCCATTTTGAGGTGATTGCCGTCCCAGGTGACGAGAATCGCCGCAATATAGATGAACGAGATCATCACATAGGTAAGGACTTCCTCGGCCCAGTAGAAGGGCGCCAGGAAGACATAACGGGCGACAACGTTGGCGCCGGTGACAGCAACGATCGATAGAACCAAGGATCCGGCGATAAAGCGCGGGATGGCAAAAATCACGCGCTCGATACGCCGATTTCGCGCTTCTCTGTCCGTGCCTGGTACGTCGTTCATACCGCCTCTCTCCCAACCGACACCCCTTAAAACCCGCAGAAACTAAGGGTTATCGATGCTCCTCAGCTTTACACTAACGAGATCGTTGGCTAAGCTTAACCGAGCTACCACGGTTAAAAAAGTCCTATGGGAGGGAATCTAATGTCTTTAGCTGTATCCAGAATATTTATGCGCGTCGCGCAGGCGGTGGTCTTCGCGACCCTTGCCGCGCTCATTGCCGTACCGACCCAGCCAGCAAGTGCTGCCGACTTCGTAATCAAGGTCGCGATCTTCCCGACCGATGAAATTCACCACGAATGGGGGCGCTCGTTCGAAGAGCGCCTTGAGAAAGCCACCAACGGTCGGATCGATGTTCAACTGTTCCCCGGCCATCAGCTCGGTGGCATCGCCGAGATGGTCGATGGCGTACAGGTAGGAACCATCGAGATCAGCATGCTACCGCCCGGGTTCTTCAAGGGCGTCGACCCGCGCTATCAAGTCACCGATGTCCCCGGTCTGTTTGATGACATCGCACACATCTCGCGGGCCCTAAGCTGTGACGAGTTCCGTATCCCGTTCATGAGCATGGCCGAAGACAAAGGGATGATTGGCCTGTCGATCTTTGACTATGGGCCCACCGCTTACGCGTCGGTCAAGCCGATCCGCAAGCTCGCCGATTTCAAGGGTTCGAAGATGCGCGTGCTGGCGACTGACGTTGAACGCGCCATCATCAAAGAGTTCGGCGGCACCGGCATCCCGATGGGCATGGGCAATGTCATTCCGGCTCTGCAGCGCGGGCAGATCGACAGCGTGCGCAGCACCATCGTCGTTCTCGCGGCGCTCAAGATCTATGACGCGGCCAAATACATTACGCTGGTCGAAGACACGCACATCCCCGACATGGCGATGATGAGCAAGAAGTTCTACGACAAGTTACCGGCCGACCTGCAAAAGGCGGTGATTGATACCGGTCGTGAACTCGAGCGTTACATGGAAGATGTGGTCATTCGTTACGACCGTCGTGCCGGCAATATATGGGAAAGCAAGGGCGGCGAAGTCATTCGGCTGTCGACCGCGGAACGCGACGAATTCATGCGCCGCACCGCACCGATTGGCGACAAGGTCATGGGCGGCGATCCGAAACTTGCCCCGATGTACAACAAATTGAAGGCATGTGCCGAGCGCACCCGCCTCACCGAGCACGAGCGCAATAAAGGCTCAGGTCTCTAAGACCCGGCGCCTCAGAAAATCAGGGCCGGCTTATAACCGCCGGTCCTTTTTTTGCGTCTTGCCGGGGCGTTTTCGAGCACCTACCATCGTTTGGAGGGTAAACATGTTCCCAGTCACACAAGTTGGCAGCTGGCCGCGATCGCAGAGTCTTCTCAGCGCTCTGTCAGATTACCAAAAAGGACATATGCCGCGGGCTGAGTTTGACCGCGTTGCTGACGGCGAAACTCGCCGCGCGGTTGAATTGCAGGTTGATGCCGGTGTCGACATCATTGTCGACGGCGAACAGCGTCGCGACAACTTCGTCTCCTTTGTC
The DNA here is from genome assembly GCA_963583675.1 of Alphaproteobacteria bacterium. Taxonomy (GTDB): domain Bacteria; phylum Pseudomonadota; class Alphaproteobacteria; order SHVV01; family SHVV01; genus CAUZWH01. Next base: position 19,212 of record CAUZWH010000005.1, on the reverse strand, counting down.
ACCGAGAAGTTGGATGGCACGCGCCTGATGTCCCTGACAGAAAGCGCCGACAACGACGAAGGCTTTAACGAGGGATTGGCGGCGGCCGACGTAACCCCCGATTCGATTATGAACGCAGTCTGCGTCGGCAAGCTCGAACGCCGCGAACCGCTGGCCGTCGAGGACTACAAGTTCGTGCGCGAGTTGACCGACCGGCCGATCAAGGTGCCCCTTCCGGGACCCTATATTCTGATCCGTTCGATGTGGTCGCCGAAGTTCTCGCGCGGGGCCTACGCGGAACCGACCGATATGGCCGACGACATTGTCTCCATCTTGCGCGACGAACTCATCGAGCTGCGTGACGCGGGCTGCGAGTTTGTCCAGTTCGACGAGCCCGTATTTACCGAAGTGGTCTTGTCGGAGGCGGCGTCGGAAAGTGAATCGTTTAGCCGAACATTCATGTGAGGCAGCTTAGCAACCCGCCGTGATGCGGGTTCCGAGCTAGATTTCGCAGTTGATATTATCAACCGTGTCGTCGACGGCATCGATGGTATTCGGATCGGCGTCCACGTCTGCCGTGGCAATTGGAGCAAGAAGGACGACGTGCATCTGTCGGGGGACTACGCACCGCTCGTTCCCGCCCTCTCCAAGATGAACGTTCAGCAGTTCGTTCTCGAGTTCGCAACGCCTAGAGCCGGCGATTTTGGCGTGGTCGGGGAGACGCTCAACCAGCGTGAGATCGGTCTCGGTGTCATGATTCCGCGAACCGACGAGATCGAAAGCGTCGATGCTATCGTTCAACAGACCGAACGAGCCCTGCAGTACTACAAGCCCGAGCAAATCTTCCTCAACCCGGATTGCGGCTTCGGCACCTTCTCCCGGCGTTGCATCAGCGACGAAGCCACCGCGGTCGCCAAGATGAAGCGCCTCGTTGAAGCCGCGCAAGTCCTGCGCGAACGCCACGGCTGATGCAGTAGCTAGTCGGAGCTTGGATTTTACTCGTTGTTGTCATACCGGCGAAAGCCGGTATCCGAGAACTCGTTGGTGACTAGAGGCCTATTGATCCAATTCGAGGATGTTGTAGGCCAGCCCCTGTTCGGTCTTCCAACTATCGCCAATCGCCGGGTTGTGCACGATGCCATGACCCTGAACCAAGCGATTAATGCAATTAAACCGGGCAGAAACCAGGATCGCGATGTGAAATTCGGATTCGCTCCAGCCGGCTGCGAAAACCGCGTCGGCATCGGCCTGTGTGAGCTTCGACGGCGTCGCGGTTAGCTTGCCCACATAGCGCAGTAGCGGTTTCATTTTTTCTTCAACCGGTGCCGCGTCAACATCATCCATCAGCGCTTCAAGCACCCCGGCATCAATACCGAAATGCTCGGCCGCCATCGTGTGGTCGTGAAAGCAATAACTACAGGTGTTGGTTCCCGAGGTGTAAGCAGCTATCAGCTCGCGTTCCGCCACAGTCAACGGCCCCGGCCCGCGCATTAGCGCCTCGCTGAACTTTCCCCACATCTTGTAGATGTCGGAAAACGGTTCCTGGATGTCTTTGAGCTGAGACCCTTCTTTCTGCAGCGATGGGAAAAACGACATGGATGATCTCCCTGTTGGGGTGGAAATTATGCGTTCGCGACCGATTCCACCGCTTCAATGATTTTCTTATAGCCCGTGCAGCGGCACAGATTTCCCTTGAGCGCTTCGACGATCTCATCGCGGCTGGGGCTGGGTGTCTCTTCCAGAAGCGAGGTCGCGGTCATCAAAAAGCCCGGCGTGCAATAACCGCATTGCACCGCGCCAAACGTCAGGAACGCTTCCTGCAGTGGACTCAACGAACCCTTGCTTTCAAGGCTCTCGACCGTGCGCACCGCATCGCCATCGATCTGAGCCGCCAGCAACAGGCACGAACTCACCGGACGGTCGTTCACAAGCACGGTGCACGAACCGCAGATCCCCATGCAGCAATCCTTATGCGTCCCGGTCATTCCCAGACGGTCGCGCAGGATGCTGACCAGTGTGTCCGTCGGTTCCACCGTCAACGCGCGGCGTTGGCCGTTGATCGTCAGCGTAATATCGACGCTCATTGGCTGGCCCCCTCGGTTCGCTGATAAGCCATCTTTACTGTCCGCGTAAGAATGATGCCGGCTACGCGGCGCTTATAGTCGGCCGAGTAAAGCGAATCGCCGATCGGTTCAATCTCATCGGCCAGCGTCGCACGCATGACTGCAAACGTTTCATCGTCCGGTTTTCGGCCACGCAGTACCGCTTCGGTTTTCTCCGGCCATACCGGGGTGACGCCACAACCGCCGAGGCCTAGTCCTATCTCAGCAATCCCACCGCCGTTGGGATCGCGCACGAGGCTGACCGCGGTGCTGATCGTCGACGAGTAATCCATCGCTTTGCGCGCCGCAAATTTTCCGAACGCAGTACCGGTATTGGTAACCGGCGCGGGAATGTGGATATCGCTCAGCAGCTCGTCCTCGCCAAGTGCGGTGACGTAAAGGTCTTCGAAAAATGATCGGGCCGGCACCTCGCGCTTGCCGCCCGGGCCGGCAATCCTAAACGTGGCATCCAACGCAAGCATCGCCACCGGCGGATCTCCCTGCGGGTCGGCGAGGCAGATATTGCCGCCGATGGTGCCGCGGTTCATGATCCGGCCGCAGGCTATCTCGGACGCCATCTCGGTGAGCATCGGATAGACCGCCGCGATCTCCGAGGATCGTGCGACCTCGCGGTGGGTGACCGCCGCGCCAATCCGAATTGTGCGATCCGCGCCAACGGTGATGCCCTTGAGTTCGTCGATCCGCGATATGTCGATCAGCCACGACGGTTGCAGCAGCTTTTCGTTCATCAGGATCACTAACGCAACGCCACCGGCGATGATGTGTCCATCGCCTTTGGCCGCGACCAGGCTATCGACGGCCTCGGCCACGGTCTTGGCGGCGGTGAAGCGACACCCGCTCACGATGCACCGCCGTCGCGCTGATCGATCAAGCCCAGCAAATACTCGGATTCCATCGGCAGGTGGGTCGGCCGGATTGCGCTGGCGTCGGTCACCGCGCCCGCCATCGCAGCCGGGATCGGGATCAGGCTAACCTCGGCCACGCCCTTGGCACCGTAGGGCCCGGTGCGATCGTGATTGTCGATAAAGATACACTCGATCGCGAGCGGCACGTCCTTGGCTCCGGGCAGCAGATAATCGCGGTAGTGGGGGTTGGTGATATAGCCGTTTTCGCGCACCACTTTTTCCATTATCGCCTGGCCCAGCCCTTGGGCTACGCCACCCTCGATCTGGCCTTCCGTACCCATCGGATTGACGATCGTGCCGCCGTCATGCGCGGCCCACACATGAACCAAATCGACCGATCCCAATTCCTCATCGATCTCGATCTCCACCAGATGGGTGGCGTAGGTGTAGGTCGGGTAGGGATTGCCTTTGAGTGTGAGGATGTTGGCCTCGATATCGGGATCGAACTTGCCGTAGCCGACGATATCTCCGGTTTCGCCGGCGATCAGGTGACAGGCATCGGCGAAATCCATGCGATCGTTGCGAACCGTCACAGTGTCGGCTTCGAGCCGCACCTGGTCGGCCGATACATCCATTTGCCGCGCGACCGCCGCCTCGAATTGGCTCTTGAAATCTTGCCCGGCGATATAGGCGGCATTGCCGGAAAAATAGGTCGTGCGCGACGCCGAGGTAGGGCCGGAATCATCGGTCTTGGTCGAGTCGCCGCTCACCACGTTGACCCGGTTTACCGAGATGCCGGCGGACTGCGCGGCGATCTGCGCCAGTGACATATCAGATCCAGTGCCGATGTCCGGGGTGCCGCAAAATGCGGTCACCGTGCCCGCGGCGTCGACGCGAATCCGCGCCGTCGATGGATTGCGAATACCGCTATAGCCAATGCCGTAGCCCAGGCACGCCAGGCCGAGACCGCGTCGCTTGCCCGCCACCTGTGGCGCCGCTGACAACTCGGCCTTACGGCGCTCGAAAATCGGCTCAACCGCGTCGAGCGTTTTGAGAAACCCCACGTCATAGAGTGTCTGCCCGGTCGCAGTTTTATCGCCATCGATAAACCCGTTGCGGCGGCGGATCTCGATCTGACTGATCCCGAGCCGGTCGGCCATTTCGTTGATCTGCGATTCCAACGCAAACGCGGTCTTGACGATGCCGAAACTGCGCATCGCGCCGCACGGCACATGATTGGTGAACGCGGTTGTGAGATCGACCCGCATATTCGGAAACAAATAGGGCATGCCGGCGTGGATCACGCAGCGGCCGCTTACCGTGATGCTATACGACCGATAAGCGCCGCCATCGAGCAGGTACTCAACGTCGAGCGCGGTGAACTTGCCGTCATTGGTGGCACCAAGCTTTTGACGAATCTTCATCGGGTGCCGCTTGGTCGTTGTCGTGAAGACCTCTTCGCGGGTGTAGGTCATTCGCACAGGCCGTTCGGTCTTCAGTACCAGCAGCGCCAGGGCAATCTCGACGGTGTTGTCCATCTTGCCGCCGAAGGCGCCGCCAACCACGGTTTGCACCACCCGCACCTTTTCCATCGGCAGGCCGGTAACCCGTGCGATCTGCTTATGGTGGTAGTGCGGATATTGGGTGCAAACCATCACCGTCAACACGCCGTCGGGGTCGATGAAGGCAACCCCCGAGGGCGGTTCCAGGAAACAGTGATCAATTTGTTCGACGTCGTAACTGCTCTCCAGCACCACGTCGGCGTCGCGCAAGCCTGCTTCGATGTCGCCGCGTTCGTTATGAAGGCTGATGATGACGTTGCCTTCGGGATCAATCTCGGTTGCGCCTTCCGCTAACGCCTCCTCGGGGGTGAGGATCGCCGGCAGAAGTTCATACTCGACCTCGACCAGCAGACACGCCGCCGCGGCTGCCTCCAGCGTGTCGGCTGCAATCACCGCTATCGCTTCGCCGACGTAGCGCACGCGGTCTTTGGCCAGAACCGGCGTATCCGTAACCAGCGTGCCAATCAGTTCATCGCCAGCGTCTGCGGCGGTAATAACGGCTTGAACGCCGGAGGCTTTTTCAGCCTGCGACGTATCAACCTTGATGATGCGGGCATGGGGATGCTCGCTGCGAACGAAGCAAGCGTGCAGCATCCCCTCCATCTCGATATTGGCCGCGTAGCGCGCCTTGCCGCGCACTTTGTACAAAACATCGTTGCGCGGCAGCGGCTGGCCGACCGTGTCGGTTTCTACGCCCCCGCGCTCGGCGCCCAAGAGCTTTGAGCCTTTGCCGCGCACCTGCTCTCGAACGTCATCGACGATGCGATGATATTCGTGCTTCCAATGCGCCTGCTCGTCGAGTGATCCCAGCGCGAATTTTTCGCCCTCGGGTTCCATCCATCGTGAAGTCACGGTCTAGTCAGCCTCCTCGAACCGTCTTGAGATTATCGGCCGTGCCGACCGGTGCCAAGAAGTGCACCAACGAGCCCCGGTCACAGGATGATCCTGGCATCGACCGTAACCGCACCGTCGGGGTTGACGATCAACGGATTGAGGTCAATTTCCTTAATGGCGGGATGGTCGCAGACCAACTGCGCAACCCTAAGCAGCGTGTCGACAACAGCGGCAAGATCGCACGGTGCCTCACCGCGAACCCCACGCAGCAATTTGCTGAACGCCAGATCGTCGAACATGCCATAGGCCTCGGCTTCGCTGAGTGGTGCGAGCCGTACCGCGAAGTCGTCGAGGATTTCCGCGTAGATACCGCCCGCTCCCAACACCAGGCTGGGTCCGAAGGTCTCATCGCGCTTGGCCCCGATCATCACCTCTTTGCCCTTGGGCGCCATCGCCTGAACCACCACGCCGGCGATCTCGGCGCCGGGTGCGCGTTCGCCAATATCGCGGCACAACCCGCGATAGTTCTCGATCAGCGCATTGGGGTTATCGATGCCGAGGCGGATACCGCCACTGTCTGATTTGTGGATGATGTCCGACGAAACCACTTTCAGGCACACGGGATATTCAACCCGGGCAGCCCGCGCGACCAGATCGTCCTCGTTCTGCGCAAAAGCCCAAGGTGCGACGTTGATCCCATAGGCCTGCAGAATTTCGAGGCCTTCCGTGAATAGATATTGCTGCTTGTTATCTGCCGATGTCGCCAGGATCTGTGCCACCGCGGCGCGATCGACCTCGATCGGGGTCGACGGCACCGGGTCGTCAGTGCCCGTGCGGTAGCGATCCCATTCGACCAGCTTGGCCAGCGTCTGGGTTGCGTCTTCGAGCGAGGGAAACACCATCGCGGTGCCGTCACGCTCGACGTGTTCGGTGAAGCCGGCGATATCCATGCCGTAGCTCCAGCCGAGGATCGGTTTGTCCGGGTAAGCGGCGGCGAGTTTGCCGATATAGCGCGACGCATCGTAGCCGGAATATTTCGGCAGCGTGTACGAGCAATAGATGCACAACACCGCGTCGACGCCCGGATCGCGCAGTACCCGTTCGAGGATATTCGGGAACGCGGTGTCGTAGTCCTTGGCGACCGGGATCCAGATATCGAGCGGATTGTCGACCTCCATCCAGTCGGGAAATTGAGAGCGAAGCGTCGCCAATGTTTCATCTGAGAGGGCGGCAAGCGTAAGGCCGGCGCTCTCTACCGCATCGATCGCCAGAATGGCGCCGCCGCCGGAGTAGCTCACCACCGCCACCCGCTTGCCTTTGGGCGGTGAATAAATCGCGAAGGCCTTGGCGAGTAACCGCAACTCTTCGGCATTACGGGCCGGAACTATCCCGGTTTTGTGGAAAGCGGCGTCGTAAACGCGGTTCTCACCCGCCGCCGCGCCGGTATGAGAGGCCACCGCTGCCTGCGCCGTGCGGCTCTTGCCGGCCTTCAACGCAATAATCGGTTTATTGCGTGAGACTCGCGCCGCGGTTTCCACGAAAGCCGCGCCCTGCTCGACCGCCTCGAGATGGCAGGCAATAACCTCGATTGCCGCCTCGTGCTCGAAATAGTTGAGCACGTCGACCAGTCCGACATCACAGGCATTGCCGAGGTCGACCGACATACAAAAGCCGCCCGGCTCGTTGGTCACCAGATTGTGGCCCATCATGAACAGGCCCGATTGTGAGACCAATCCAATCGGCGTGGTGTCGTGATAGGTCTCGATGAACGAAGACGAAAAATTGGCGTGCGCATTGGCGACGCCGATCGTGTTCGGTCCGAGGATGCGCAGGCCGCTCTGCCTGGCCAGCGCGATCATCTCGGCTTGCAGATTCTTGCCGGCATCGTCCGCATCGGCAAAACCCTGGGTGATAACGATCGCCGCGCGAACTCCTTGGGCTACGCAACTCTGCAAGACCGCCAACACCTGCTCGCGCGCGACGCTGACAATGGCGAGATCGACTGCTTCATCGACGTCGTCGAGGCTGGCCCATACGCTGTAATCCGGCGCCGCTTCCATGTTCGGATTGACGACGTGAATTCGGCCGGCGTAGCCGAAGTCCTTCAGGGTAGTGAGGACACTGATCGGCGCACCGACCGCGGCGCGCGACAATCCGATGATCGCGACACTCTTCGGTTTGAAGAAATGGTCCAGCGCCGCGGTGCTTGGATCAGCCACCGCTACCCCCCGCGGCCGAATCAGCCGGCCGTTCCGCGGCGATGCGTTCGGCAATCATTTCACGCAAACGGAACTTCTGAACCTTGCCCGAGGGTGTCATAGGCAGATCGTCGACAAACTCGATCCGCTCCGGCCATTTCGGCTTGGCAACCTCGGCGTCTGCCATCCACTGCTGGATCTCAGGCAGCGCCAGCGTCTCGCCAGCCGCCGCAATAACATAGGCGCAGATGCGCTCTCCCAAACGCGGGTCGGGCATGCCGATGACCGCGACGTTGGTAATCTTGGGATGCGCGAACAGCACGCTTTCGATGTCGACCGGTGAAATGTTAACGCCGCCGCGTATGATCAAGTCCTTTATTCGGCCCGTGATCTTGATGTAGCCATCCTCGTCCATTCGCGCTTGATCGCCAGTGCGAAAAAATCCGTCATCCAGGTAGTACTCTTCGGTTAGTTCGGACTGAGCGAAATATCCTTTGGTGACCATCGGTCCACGCGCCCGCAGCTCGCCATCCTCACCGCGCGCCACCTCGTTGCCATCGTCGTCAACAATCTTGAGTTCCATCGAGGCGCACGGCAGGCCGTCAGTTTCGAAAAGCTTGTCCTCGGGCGCGTCGAACGGGCAGGTCGTCACGCCGCCACACTCGGTCATCCCCCATAGTGGCGAGGTAAACGTATGCGGCAGTGCGGCACGAGCATCGCGCATCAGTTGCTCGGGAACCGAGGCGCCACCGCACAGGAACAGGCGCACCGACGATAGCCTGCCGCTGTTTGCGAGCGCTGGGTGATAGACCAGATCGAGCAAAAACGGCGTCGCGCAGGCCATGAAAGTGCAGCCTTCGCGTTGAATCAGCTCAAGTGCCTGATCCGGTTGCCAACGTTCGAGCAACACGATGCTACCGCCGATCGTCAGTGTCATACGCAACGCGTGGGTGAAGCCAACCGCGTGGCCGATCGGCGAGCACCCGAAAATGCGATCGCCTTCGTTCAACCCGTAGCGGTCGATAAACCCCATATTGGTGGCGTGAATGATGTTGGTGTCGTAGATCGCGCCCTTGAGCGACCCCGTCGTGCCTGAAGTAAAGCCAAGCGCTGCCACGTCATCGAGGGCGGGTCGCAATTCGGCCAGTGATTGCTGACCGCCGCGGGCTTCCCAGGGCTCGCGCATCAAGTCCTGGTAGCTAATGGTATCGGCCGTGTTCGGGCTTTCGTCGCCGGCACCAACCAGAAATACGTGGGCTAACCCAGCATGGCCATCCTTGAGCGTCACCGCCATCGCGGCGTAATCGAACCCATGAAACCCGGCCGGCACCACCAGGGCCTTGGCCCCGGTAAGACCAACCACACCGGCCAGTTCACGCTCGCGATAGACAATCGGGATCGTCACAGTAACCGCACCGATGGCGCTGAGCGCCATATGAAAAATCAAGAACGGGGCCCAGTTCGGTAACTGCAGTATGACGATATCGCCGCGCCCGAGATCATGGGCCCGCAAAGCCCAGGCCAGGCGTTCGACCTGTTCAGCCGCCGTGCCATAGCTCACCCGCCCGAACACCGGGTCGATGATCAGCTCGCGACTGCCGTCGCGCTCGGCAAGGGCAAACAGCCGTTCGCTTATCAGCGTGGCTTCGGGCACTTCGTTCATAGCACCGCGGCAGGCGTCATCTTCTCCAGCGCCGGCAGCACATCGCGGGCCATCCGCTCGAGGTGCTCACGGCGCCGGTCCGCCGGCATAATCGGCGCCAGGATGAAGTAGTTGACGCCAACCTCGATGAAGCGCGCGAGATAGTCGATCATCCGCTGAGGTGACCCATACGCACAGTATTTCTCGACCAGGTCGGCGAAGTCTTGCTCGTAGCGGTACGACATTTCCTTGATGCCGTGCTGACGCGCTTCGTCGACGTCGTCGTAAAGCGACGAGTAAACAAACACCGCCCACACGTAGTCATCCGGCAAGGTTCGGCCCGCTTCGCTGGCATATTCCTTCACCTGCGAGAACGAAGTCTTGCAGCGATCGGCCGTGTACATGTAGGGGTGCCAACCATCACCAAGGGTCGCCGCCCGGCGCATCGGCCCGTCTTGGCGGCCCGATACCCAGATCGGTATACCGCCCGGCTGGACCGGCGTCGGCAACATATCGACGTCCTTCAGTTGAAAGATCTTGCCGTCATAGTCGAATCGCTCACCCGTCCAATAGTTGCGGATGATCTCCAATCCTTCGGTTGCGCGGCGGCCGCGCTCCTTGATCGGCACGCCGCAGCCATGGAACTCGCGCGGATAATCCCCCCCGACGCCAACCGTTAGAAGCGCACGCCCGCCGGACAAAACGTCGAGGCAGGAAAACTCTTTGGCGACAATCGTGGGATGCCGCAACGGCAGCAGCAGGGTTGCAGGACCTAACTTGATGCGCGAGGTAATGCCGGCCGCGTAGCTAAGGATCGTGACCGCGTCGAGAATCGGCCGGTGATAGACGATGTGTTCGCCGGTAAAGAACCCGTCAAAACCGCATTCTTCAACCGCGCGAATATCGTCAGCAGACCAATGGTCTCCACCGCAGGTTATTCCAAACTTGGCCGGCATCGTCACGTCACTCCCCTAGATTTCTACACGGTACTTTTCGATTTTCTCCGGATCGAGTTCGACGCCTAGACCAGGGCCGTCCGGAACCCGCAGGCAGCCGTCTTTATACGCAAACGGCTCGGTGATGACGTCGTCGGTGTAGAACACCCCGCCGACCTTGGTTTGTTCGCGCCCGGCCAACGTGTTGATCGTTATCACCGCCGGCCACATGGTCCCTTCGAGCGCCGCTGCCAAATGCAGATTTGCCGCATTGCCAACGCCGCCCTCAAGCGATCCGTTAACATTGGTCGGCAAGCCGGCGGCGCGGCCGATCGTCCCGATCTCCATCGCTCGCAACAGTCCCGCTGCTTTGGTGTAGTAGATCGACAGGAGATCGGCGGCCCCACGTTTGACCACCTCCATCGCATCCTGCGGCGACCAGCAGCCTTCATCAACGATAACCGAGACATCGACCGCATCGACCACCCGCTTCATCGCATCGATACCTTCGACCGGCTGCTCGACCGCAATGATGCCGGCCTCGCCCGTCATCGCGCGGATCGTGTTGATTGCGGCTTTGACGTCGCTGTAACCACGATTGACGTCGGGGTAAATCCGCACGTCGTCACCCACCGCGTGGCGCACCGCCTTCATGATTTCCAGATCCTCGACATAATCGCCGCCGACCTTGACCTGCAACCAGCCCACGCCATCGGCGACCACTTCAGCCGCTTCCTGAGCCGAATCTGCCGGGGCAGCAAGGCCGACGCTATGGCAGATCGGGATGTTGTGTCGGGCGGCGCCGCCCAGCAGTTGATACAACGGCACGCCAGCATCCTTGGCGACGATATCAAGCATCGCGCACTCGATCATCGACTTGGTGTAGGGATAGCCGCGCACATGGATATCGATCTCGGCAAACAGCGATTTGAGGTCGCGCGGATCCGCCCCTTTGAGCATTGGGCCGATGACGTCGCGGACCAGGTAGCAAACGATCTGCGGATCCTCACCGAAATAGCGGCCATGCTCGCCGCCCCAACTCAGGATCGCCGGCGCTTCACCAAGCCCGGTGACACCATCATCGGTGGTTAGTTTCAAAATCACATAGCGGCCGATCGCATCTTTGAGCGAGCGCCACGTGTAGCTGGAGCGCCGTGGTAAATCGATGACGATGGTTTCGATTTCGGTGATCTTCATTTGCCCGACCCCGTTTGGCGATAGGCTTTGCCGGCCGCCTCAGCCGAGACCTTGCCTTCGCGCAGATCTCGCTCCAGCGCCCCGCCATCGCGCTCTGCAGCGGGTCCGAAGCCGCCGCCGCCTTGGGTCAACATGCTGAACACGTCGCCGCGCCGCAGTGTGCGATTGACTGTCTTGGAGTGAAGTTCCACCGGCTCAGGTCCCTCGGGATTGAGCTGCATTCGACCGGTCGCGCCCGGACCACCACCGAACAGGCCGAACGGCTCGATCTTAAATTTGTCGAACTGGGTGTTGAGTGTGCCGCTTTCGTCTAGGAATTCAATATCACGACGCACGCCGAGGCCGCCCCGGTATTTGCCGGTACCGCCTGTATCGGGCAAAAACTCGTAGCGTTTGAAGCGCAGGGGGTAGGTGCTCTCGACCATCTCAATCGGCGTGTTGGCGAGGTTATGAATGCCCTGCGAATAGCAATCGAGCCCATCCTTGGTCTGTCGCGCGCCACCGCCACCCACCTCGATATCGAAGAAAATCCACTCTTTCCGATAGCCCGCACCGTCGCCCGACAGAATGTAGACATTCGACATACCGTAATAGGCCGCGGTGATGCGTTCCGGCACGATCTCCGAGAGCGCCAGCATCAGGGCGTTGACAATAGTGTGGGTAATTGCGTTGCGCCCAACCACCGGTGCCGGCGGCATCGCGTTAACCACACTGCCCTCGGGTGCCGTGATCTCGATCGGTTTGTAGACCCCGTAATTGGCCGGGATGGTTGGGTCGAGGATCGACAAAATCGCAAAATAGGTAGCTGATTCGCAACTCGATATGGTCGCGTTGATCGGTGATCGGCGCTGCGGGTCGGTGCCGGTAAAGTCGACGTGGATCGTGCCATCGCCGATCGTAACCTTGGTCACTATCTTGATCGGCTCGTCTATAACACCATCGTCGTCGACGTAATACTCGGCCTCATAAACCCCGGCCGGCAGCTCGCGCAACTTGTCGCGCAAGCGGGCCTCCGAGGTTTCAATCGCTTCCTCCATGCAGTCCCTGAAGGTATCGACACCATAGCGCTCGATCAGTTCGAGCACGCCGTCACGGCCAATCTCAAGCGCCGCGGTTTGCGACCGAAGATCGCCGATCGTCATCTCGGGCTGGCGGATATTGGCCTCGATCACAGCGAACAGGCGCTCGTTGAGTTTGCCTTCCTCGAACAGCTTGATCGGCGGTATCCGCAAGCCCTCCTGGTAGATCTCAACCGCATCGCCGGCATAGCTGCCCGGCCGCATGCCGCCGATATCGAGGTGATGGCCAAGGGTGCCGCAAATCGCCACCAACTCACCGTCGGCAAAAACCGGCAGGAAGGTTTGTACGTCTGGCAAATGCTGGCCGCCGCTATAGGGATCGTTGGTCACCACGATGTCGCCGGGCAGCCACTCTTCAATTGGGATCGCCTCGTCGAGCGTCGTGCGTAACGAACGCGACATCGAATTGAGATGGATCGGAATGCGGCACGATTGCGCGATAATCCGCCCCTCGACATCGAACATCGCAGTCGAATAATCGAGCATCTCTCGGATTACGGTGGAATAGGACGTGCGCAGGATCGTCGCCGCCATCTGCTCGGCCACGCCGACCAACGCATTGTTGACCACTTCGAACGTAATGGGGTCGACCCGCATCCAGTTATCCTCTCGTCTGGAGAATCATGATCGTCAGCCGATCGAAATCATCAGATTACCGAGCTCATCGACGTGCACGCGCTGTCCGGGATGGATCACTGTCGTGGTATCGATCTGCTCGACCACCGCCGGGCCTTCGAACTGCGCCCCTGGACTCAGCGTGTCGCGGTCATAGATTGCAGCGTCGACGAAACCCCCGACCTCGTCGAAATACACCTTGCGCGTTTCCATCGGCTCGGCTCGGGCGCCGTTCTTCGCCGCTGTTTGGATCGATGGCGCCGCCATCAAACCGATCGCTGCAACCCGCCCACTGACGAACTCGACGGTTTTTTCGGGGTGATGGTGAGCGTAGAGTTGTTGATGCAGATCGTGGAAGCCCTGAATGATCGCTGCGACAGCGGCCTCATCAAGCTCACCTTCCGGCACCGCGACATTGACTTCATAAGCCTGCCCGACGTAGCGAAAATCGGCCGAACGTTGTAGCTCCTGGCTTGTAGCGGCAACGCCGTCGCGGTCTAGCGCCGCGCGGCCCTCGGCGTCGAGGTCGGCGAACAGAGGCCCAATATTGATCGAATTGATCGCGTCGCCGCCAAACACTTTGGTTTGCGCAAAATCGTGACGAATATCAGCCATTACCAAGCCCACCGCTGAAAAAACGCCAGGCCGCTCCGGTACCAGAACGCGCTCAATGCCCACCGCTTGCGCCAACGCCGCGGCGTGCATCGGTCCGGCGCCGCCAAAGGCAACCAGTGTGATATCGCGCGGGTCATAGCCCTTCTCGGCCGAACTCACCCGCACCGCACGTTCCATGCTGGCATTGGCAATTCGAATTATCCCGGCCGCGGCGGCTTCAACCGACATCGACAGCGGTTTGCCGATCTTCTCATACAGCACCGCTTTCGCACGCTCGAGGTCGAGCTTCATCTCGCCGCCGAGAAACCGATCCGGATGCAATCGTCCCAACACCAGATTGGCATCGGATACGGTGGGTTCCGCCCCGCCGCGCCCGTAGGACGCCGGCCCTGGTTCCGCGCCGGCGCTCTGCGGCCCAACATGGAGCCCGCCCCAATTGTCGAGCCAGGCTATGCTGCCCGCACCGGCGCCGATCGTGTTGATCTCGATCATCGGCACTTTGACCGGCCGCGCAGCGATCGTTGCTTCAGTGGTCATGCGCAGCTCGCCTTTGTGGATCAGCGAGATATCGGTGCTGGTTCCGCCCATATCGACGCCGAGCAGATTGATGTGCTGTAAGGCCTTGCCGATCCGCTGCACCGCCAGCGCGCCACCGGCCGGGCCCGACGTGATCATTCGCACCGGGTAATCTTGCGCCGCAGTGACCGTCAGCGAGCCGCCGTTCGACTGCATCAGCAAGACCTTGGCGTTGGGCAATACGCCTTGAATGCGCGGCGTAATCTCCTCGAGATAGCGGGTTACCAAGGGCATCGCCGCCGCGTTCAACACCACTGTGCTCATGCGCTCGAATTCGCGAATCTCGCGGCACACTTCGTGTGAGGTCGAGATGCTTATTCCTGGTAGCTCCTGGCGCAGCCAGTCACGCACGATCGCTTCGTTGGTCGGGTTGACGAATGAATTGAGAAAGCAGATTGCAACCGCTGAGGTCGCGCCGCCGTCCCGAATCTCCTGGCACAATAGCGCCACCGCTTCGCGGTCGGGCTCGGTAATAATCTCGCCCTCCGCGGTGGTGCGCTCGGTGACACCGTAGCGGCGTTCGCGCGGCACCACGGGAACTTCCTTGTCCTGCTGCAGGTCGTACATGTCGGGGCGAAAGTGGCGGCCGATTTCCAACACGTCGCGAAACCCTTCGGTCGCGAGCAGCGTTGTCGGTGGCAATTTGTTTTCCAAGACAGCATTGGTGACAAGTGTAGTGCCGTGAACCAGCAGGCTCACGTCAGCGGGGTCGGCACCGGCGAGTTCGAGCCCGCGCGCGACTGCGTCGAGCAGGGCACCGGCCGGATCACCACGTCGGCTCGGGACCTTGGCGATGGTCACGCGGCCGGACTCTTCTTCCAGCACCGTGATGTCGGTGAAGGTCCCGCCAATGTCGACGCCAAGTCGGATCGTCGCCATCCCTACGCCCCCGATTGTTGGCCGAACACAGCCCCATATTTGAACTTGCAGCGATCGATGCGATAGGAGATTACCCCGGCTTCGACCGGCACGCCGCCGTCGATATTCCAAGTATAGGTATTGGCGACCACGAGGGTGCGCGATGCCACGCCCAGCGCAATGGCAACATCACCCGGCGCTGAGATAATTTCGCTCTCCCAATCGACCTCAACTACCGGCGAACCAACAACACCTTCTAGCACCCGCGACGCATCTTCGGTCTCGACGAGTTCTGGGTTGAAGCGGCCGCTGATCTCCGGCGGATAGAAGCGCCGGTCGTGGCAGACGATGCGATCATCAACCACGCGAACCAGCGATAACGACCCCACCGTGGCGTCGTCCGAAAGCCGCAGCCGTTCGCGCACAAACGGCGGTGCGGGCGCCGTGGCGTCGAATGAAAGCACACGGGTTTCGAACGCAACCCCCTGCTCGGCCAAGTCACGCTCAAAGCTGTAAAGTGGTGCAAACCGCCGGGTGATCTTGGGTGGACTTACCGTCGTTCCGCGCCCCCTGAGACGTGACACCAGGCCGCTTTTTTCGAGCAGGTCGAGCGCGCCGCGTACCGTTACTCGGCTGACGCCAAAGCGACGCGCCAATTGTTCCTCGGTGGGCAGCAACGAATTCGGCGCAAGCACACTGATTTCGTTCTGCAGCGTGTCGGCGACATCGAGATATCGCGGAGATCTTGCGGTGGTTGCCATTACGGTTGGTATTGCTCTCCCAGATGCGATTCTTTGAACGCTTGTTAGGGTGATTCTCAAAAAACCGAATGAATTGTCAATACATATTGGTAGTAACTAATATTATTGTTCGTCGCGATGATATGTTGGCTGGCGATCGGATTGTTCCAGGTTGGGGAAAGCCATGCCACCGGATGCGTTCGTTGCCGACATAGGCGGCACCAATTTGCGCATCGCTACCGCCTACCGACGAGGCCAACCAGAGACGGCGTCGGCAAACCCTCAAACTCTGGTTTGCCGCGACTACGACGACATCGTGGCGGCGCTGCGCGAGGGTCTTCGCCGGCTCGATCATCTGTCGCCCCGCCGCGGCGCTATCGCGATCGCCGGACCGGTCACCCTCGATAGCGTCACAATGACTAACGGTCCGTGGACCTTCTCGATCGATCAGCTTACCCATGACCTCGGGCTCGACGAGCTTCGCGTCGTCAACGATCTCGAAGCGCTCGCCCATGCCCTGCCGCACCTCGATCCCGAAGACCTCGAACAGATTGGTGGCAAAACATCCGTCGAGTCTTCAGCCCGGGTGGTGGTCGCGCCCGGGACCGGGTTAGGCATTTCCGGGTTACTTGCGACCGGTGACCATGTGGCAGCAATCTCCGGCGAAGGTGGCCATGTCGACTTCGCACCGGCAAATCAGCGTGAGATTGAAATTTGGCGGTGGTTTGCCGATCGCCACGATCATGTGTCGGTGGAACGAATTCTCTCGGGGCCGGGTCTTGCGGATCTTTACCGCGCGCTTGCCGACGTCGATAAAAGCAAGCCGGCGGTCGACCCAATAAAAGTGGATGCGCAAGCTATTGTTGGCTTGGTGCAGGCAGAGCACTGTCTGGTTGCACTTGCAGCGGCTCGTGATTTCTCCGCAATACTGGGTGCGGTTGCCGGTGACCTCGCTCTGACCTTGGGCGCGCGCGGCGGTGTCTATCTCGCCGGCGGCGTTCTCACCGGCCTCGGCTATGCGTTTGATCGCCCTGCTTTTCGCCAACGCTTCGAAAACAAAGGACGCTTTCGCGACTATCTCCGGCCGATCCCCTGCTATCTAATTCGGACGCTGCATCCGGCGCTTACCGGTCTCGCCCACCTACTCAATCGTTAAACCGCTTCGCCGCGGCCGCGTTTTCAAGCGTGTTCAAGAATGTGTCACGCCAAGTTTCGAGATCGTTGCGGCACAACTGATCCATATTTGCCATCCACCGCCGACGCCGCTCTTTAAGCGGCATGCGAATGGCCTACCAAATCGTGTCGGTGACTTCCTCGGTATCGTAGGGATTGACGATCAGCGCTTGCGGCAATTGCCAAGCAGCGCCGGCAAACTTCGACAACACGAGGATCCCAGGATCTTCCTCGGCCTGCGCGGCGACGTACTCCATCGCCACTAAGTTCATGCCGTCGCGAAACGGGGTTACCAGGCCGACTGTGGCCGCGCGATAGATTCCGGCGAGTTGGCGCCGCTCGAACGAGCGGTTGATATAACGAAGCGGCATCCAATCGGGTTCGGCGAAGCGCCCGTTGATATGCCCCGCAAGCTGCTCCAATTCGCGGCGTATGACTTGGTACTCAGGCACCTCACCGCGCGATATCGGCGCGATCTGCATATAGGTGACCTTGCCGCGCATCTCGGGATACTTCGCCAGCATTCCTTCGTAGGCGAGGAAGCGCTCGTTCATACCTTTCGAGTAATCCAAGCGATCGATACTGATGATCAAGTCGTCGGCGGGTGCGCTGGTAGTGTCCTTGGGCGACGTTTCCCGTTGCGATCGCGGCAAATTCTTTGGCATCGATCCCGATTGGAAACACGCCGGCCTTTGATGTGCGGCCATAGGCCGTAACGGTGCCGTCACGTTTTATCTGACCGCCGGCAATGTTTTCAACATAGTCGACGAACGATCCAAGATCGGTTGCGGTTTGAAAGCCGATCAGATCGTAGCTCAGCAGCGCTTCAACGAGTTCGCGGTGGTTGGGCAGTGTCAGCCGGATCTGTGCCGAGGGAAATGGGATATGGAAGAAAAATCCGATCTTGTGGCGGCACCCTCGCGCGCGCAGCGCTTGGCCAAGCGGGGTCAGATGGTAGTCATGTACCCACACCAGATCATCGGGCTTAAGCAATTTTGTCAGATGGCGCGCGAAGTCGGCATTGACACGCGTATAACCCTGATAAAACGCGCGGTCGTACGCGGTGAGGTCGGTGCGGTAGTGGAACAACGGCCACAATGTGCGATTGGCAAAGCCGTTGTAATACTCGTTGCGATCAGCGGCCGAGAGATCGAGCGTCGCATAGGTGATCCCGCCAGCTTCAATGAGCTTGGGGCCACGTTGCTTTTGTTTGCTTACCTCTCCGCTCCACCCGAACCACATGCCACCCGTGGCGCGTAGCGCGACTTCAAGCGCGACGGCAAGACCACCGGCTTTCGCAGTAGTTTTAGTCGGATCTTTGGCTACGGCAACGCGATTGGAAGCGACGACGATTCGTTTCACAAAACGCATTCCCACGTTCGGCTGAGGCGCAGTGCGCAGTTGATAAGCCCAACTAAAGATACGTCTGGGGGAAGTTCCCCCACAGCTCGCCACTCTCGATCTCGGGGTCCTCGGACAGCAGCCCGAGATGATTCCGTTTCGTGAGCAGTTCCTCGAAAATCTCCCGCGCCTCGTCCCGACGGCCCAAGGCCGCCAATGCTTCAACATACCAGAAACTGCAGATGATAAATGAGTTTGTCGGTGCACCGAAATCATCAGCCTCGTGGTAGCGCATGAGATGCGGACCACGCCGCGATCGTTTCTCGACCGCGGCCAGTGTTTTCTCAAAGCGGCTATCGCCGGGCTGAAGGAAGCCAACTTCGTGCATCAACATGAGGCTCGCATCGAGCCGGTCGCCGCCGAAGTAATCTGCAAAGCTATCGATCTCCGGATCCCACGCCCGCTCTTCAATTGCGGCACGCACCTTATCGGCTCGGCGCGACCAGTAGCTCGCGCGACAACGCAAGCCCAGATGGTCGGCCATTTTTGCCAAGCGGTCGCACGCGGCCCAACACATCAGGCTCGACGAGGTGTGTACCCGCACGTTGCCGCGCTGCTCCCACATGCTCTCGTCGGGCCGGTCATGGAGCCTATACGCACGTTCACCCACCGCTTCGAGGCGCTCGAAGTCCTCGACCCCAGCCTGGCGAAACAGGCGCTTGTCGAAAAAGGCCTGGGTGCTGGCCAGCACGATGTCGCCATAAACGTCGTGTTGAATCTGCTCGTAGGCCTGATTGCCGACCCGCACTGGGCCCATGCCGCGATAGCTGTCCAGGGTCGTGATCTCGCGCTCCAGAAATTGGGTTTCAAGCGAGATGCCATAGACCGGCTGAATATCCC
>CAUZWH010000004.1:0-24572 GCA_963583675.1 Alphaproteobacteria bacterium | reverse complement strand
AATACCTCACCATCCCGACCACGGATCGCTTCACGACCTACGGCCATTACATGCGCAACGAGCAGTATTGGCGAGCGTGGAAGCAGCGGCGGTCCTGGTTTCGCACGACTTATTCCGAGGCTCGCCTTCCCGTGTTGTAATTTGTTATACTAGCGAACCTATGCCATCCAAGATGACCAAGATACTCATCAGCGTCGATGGTCCGACGCATCGCTACATCCGAATCAAAGCCGCCGAATGGGCCTGCACGATGGTCCAAGCCGTGGCACGCCTGCTTAGCGAGTCCGCACGCAATAAGCAGGCAGCATGACCGCCAAACAAGTCGCCTTCGCCCTCATCCGTGCCGGAATCTCGGCTCTTCCCATCAAGGCGGACGGCAGTAAAGGCCCAGCTATCGACACCTGGAAACCGCTCCAGACCGAGCGCATGACGACAGAGGAAGTCGAGCAGCACTTTCTCGACGGTCTCGGCGTCGGCATTATCTGCGGCCCGGCTTCCGGCAATCTCGAAGTCATCGACATCGAAGGACGCGCCGCACCGTGGTCGGAGATCGCCGAGCTGATCGAGGAAGCCTGCCCCGGACTGCTCGACCGTCTGCCGCAGGTCGCCACCCCATCTGGCGGGCGGCATATCTTCTACCGCTGCTCAGCCATCGAAGGCAACCAGAAGCTAGCCGGACAAGCCGACGCAAACGACCATTACCAGGTCCTCATCGAAACTCGCGGAATCGGCGGCTATGTTCTCGCGCCTGGATGTCCAGCCGCCTGCCACGTCTCCGGCAATCCCTACACAATGGCCCACGGGCGCATCACCGCGACGCCGGAGATCACGCCCGAAGAACGCCAAGCTCTATTCGACTGCTGCCGCTCGTTCAATACCTGGACACCGCCGCAAGCCGAGACGCCACGCCACCCAAATAGCGGCCCGACCGGAACCGGACGCCCAGGCGACGACTACAACGCCCGGGGTCCAGTTCTCGACCTGATGCAGTCCCAAGGCTGGGCCATCGAGCGCAAGCACGGCGACGAGTACCACCTCCGAAGGCCCGGCAAGAAAAAAGGCGCGTCCGCTATCTGGCACGATGATAAGCGCTTCTTGTACGTGTTCTCAAGTAACGCTTCACCCTTCGACCTAAGCGAGTCCTATACCCCGCACGCCATATATACTGCGCTCGAATGTGGCGGACTCTCGGCGGCAAACTTCACCGACTCAACCCGCAAGCTGGCCGCAGACGGATTCGGCAGTAGCCGTGCGCAGCAACCACCGCCGCCACCTGGTGGGCAACCACAGCCGCCGCCCACTGACGACGACGGCGAACCCACTCACCTCCCGCTGATCCAATTCTCGGGCGGTGCCCTGGCCCATAACGTCGATGATGCAGAGCGAGCACTATCGTCCTGGACTGGACGGCAGGCGACGGGCGGCGTATATGTTCGCGGTGCGCAGCTCGTCACACTAGGACGACTCGAAACCGCCAAGATGCTCGGCTCAGCCAAAATCGAGGCCGGGTCGGTCGATATCTACCCGATGACGACATCATCCATGCGCACCGCTCTCACCAGAGCAGCGATGTGGGTCAAGCCGACAGCCGGTGGCGACCTGCGACCGATCAACGCGCCCGAGGATGTCGCCCGTAGTCTTCACCAAGCAGGCGTTGGCGGATGGCGCACGACACCCTACCTGGCCGGAGTCACCGAGACGCCCGTGTTCAGGCCCGATGGCTCGCTGATCCAGACACCCGGATACGATGCCGACTCCGGGCTGTTCTTCGACACCGGAGACGTGACATTCCCGCCGATCCCGGCCAAGCCCACCAAAGAAGAAGGCAAGGCGGCGCTCGACAAGCTGCTGAAGATATTGATCGGCTTCCCCTTCCGTGACGAGGCCAGCCGCTCTGCCGTTCTTGCTGCCATGCTTACCCCGTTGATCAGGCACGCCGTTCGAGCCGCTCCTTTGTTCGCATTCTCCGCACCAAAAGCGGGCTCAGGCAAGACGCTGCTGGCCGATGTCGTCGGCTACCTGGCAACCGGGCGCGAGACGGTCATGATCAGCCAGGCGACGAACGAGGATGAAGAGAAGAAGCGATACCTGGCCCTGCTCATGCAAGGCTCAGCCGTGATCTGTATCGACAACGTCGAGAAGCCTTTGTCCTCGGACACGCTCTGCACCATCCTATCTGAGCCGATCTGGCAGGAGCGCATACTCGGCATGTCGCGCACCGTAGCGGTATCGACCAAGACGACCTGGATCGCCACCGGCAATAACATCGTCATGCGCGGCGACCTCAGCGCCCGAGCCATCCAGTCCTACATCGACGCCGGTGTCGAGCATCCCGACCAACGAGCCTACGACATCAACCTGCGCGAGGTCGTGCCCCGTAAACGAGCCGAACTCGTCGCAGCCGGGCTAACCGTGATCCTGTCCTATATGGCTTCCAGCGATAGCGTCCAGATTCCGGTTTATGGCCGCTTCGAGCAATGGTCTCGATTCATCCGCGAGCCGCTCGTCTGGCTCGGCATGGCAGACCCCTGCGATAGCCGCGAATCTATCGAGGAGTCCGATCCTGTCTCCAGCCAACTCGCCGCCCTGCTCAAGGCCTGGCACTCCGTCTTCGGCAAGTCCGCGAAAACCACCGGCGAAGCGATCAAGATAGCCAGCGACGACGGCGGGCTTTACAGCTCCGAAGATACGTCCGCACTCAAGGACGCCATGCTTGAAATCGCCGACAACCGTGGATCAATCAATGGGCGATCTGTTGGCCGTTTCATCGCCCGCCACGCTCACCGATACGAGGGCGGTTTACGGTTCGTCAAATCCGACTCAAGATGGCTCGTCGAGGTCGGCGGAATCTCCAAGCATCGAGCCATGGAAATCATCAAACAGTTCGGCGCTAGGCTGAGTCCCGAGGGTCAGGTCTCGGCTCCAGCGGGCATCGACTCAGACCTACTCGAAGCCGCCGCGAAGGTCTTAGGGTATACTTTCAAGACGTCCGACTCTATACAGTGATCATCGGGCTATAACGAAACCAGCCATGCAGACCCAAAAGAAACACGAGAAACAGAAGAAAGAACAAGAGAAGAGAAATGTTTCTCTTGTTTTAATATTTCTCTATAGAGCTGATGGTACTTTTAAGCTATACTGCTATCCTTAGTGTATAGCTGATTTTAGGGGTAGCCCGGTGTAGGGTCATTTTTAATAGGAGAAACATGAAAGTCCCAGATTCCCTGGCCGATCTGCTCGATCAGCTCAAGATAGCCCGAATCCTAACAGCCCGACTCGATGCCGAATTCGACGCTGCCTGCGCCGAGCATCTTGCCCAAACCTGGATCGCTCAGTTCGCCGATAAGCCGGTCGCCCTGGCTGTCGTCTTCAGGAGGGCTGAAGGGTTCTCGCCCGAACTGTACAACGCCCTAGACCTCGTCTGCCGTAATTCGACCAAGGTAACGCCCGGTTCGCTGGCCCCGATCCTGGCCCGGTCGCCCGAGATATTCTCACGGCGAAGGACTAGCACCGCTCCAGCGCGTTGGACGTGTCTGGGCGCTATAAACCCAAAATCGGGCACCACGGACGCCGTAGGGACGCTCTCTGCGCGGTCCGTGGACGAAAACGAGACCGAGAAGTGCTAGCATGAGTCAGAAACGCGGCAGGCGTAGGGTGCGTGGCGGGAAACCGGATCCGAGACTGAAAAGCAGATGAAGAAACAGCCAAAACTCGAATTGATCCCCGTTGCAGACTGTGTAGGGTTGAGAAGGAACCCGCAATTTCTGACCCCGAAGCAGATGGACGCCTTAAAGAACAGCATCGAGCGAGACGGGTTTCTTTGTCCGATCATCGTGCGAAAGAACGCCGAAGACAAGTACGAAATCTTGGCCGGCAATCACCGATGGATGGCGGCATCAGAGCTGAACCACGAGACGATCTCAGCGGTTGTCGTCGAGTGCGACGACAAGCAGGCGCAGAGAATCGCGGTGAACACGAACACGGTGCACGGCGATCCGACGGCTGAGCTTCTGGCACCCTTTCTTGCCGAGATGGACGACGACGTATTAAAGAGCATATACCTGGACAAAGAAACGCTCGACGAGCTGCTGAACTTCGATGCTATTCTCGCCGAGCGTCTTAAGGATCTCGAACCGCCGCCCAGTCTAGACAGAGATTCGGTCCGCTCACCGCTCCCTAATTGCGTATGTCCGAAATGCGGAAAGAAACACTCGTCAGTCGTCCTCGATTAGACTTCACGGTCGTCCTCGGTCGGTCGACGGACTACCGAAGAGCTAAGCGAATCTATGATCGCGCCAGATTTCCAGCGTTCATTGGTCGTCAATCGGTTCAGCGATGGTCTGAAAACGGCGGGTTACTCTTTTTTCAGGTTGAAGGAAAGGACGCGGCAGTTCTTCTTATCAACCCAGGCTACAACTGTGTGATGGCGGTTGCGATACTGCCCGAGTATCGAGGGCGCGGTTTGTTTCGTGGCATCTTCGACTTCGCTCAATGCTCCTGGGTGCGCTCAATAGGGCAGTTCGTCCCGCTTTTCGAGAATCTCGACTACGTAAGCGTCGGCACTCCAAAACAGGGCCGCAAGTTTTTGACACAGATCATGGTCAAAAAGAGCGTCAAGAATCTGGCTGGTCGTCTTAGTAGCGCCCTCACGCCGAACATCACTGATGAAGGTTGAAGAGTTAAAGGTGCGCCGTGTCGATCAGAGCCGTTCTCGACGCGCTTTGGGGCAATCTTCAGTCAACCCAATCGCAACCCAGAGCTGAGGACCTGTTTTGGGATACAGCGTTCGCAGAACCCTACGAGCCTCTGCCTTAGAGCTAAAGCCGATCAGCTTTACGTCGATGCCCGCGATCATCTTGGTCAGTGTCTCAAAGCGTCTGACGTTCTTCGCGTAGCGTATTGTTGATCCATTCAAGGACAGCCGATCTCCGACGCTAATTCCGCGATATCTCGACCCGCAGCGAATTTCGATGGTCTTGCTGCCGTCGATGATCTTCTTTAAGAACTCTGATTTCACAAACAAAAGCATCCATATGGGATGATACCAACAATGTCCGACACTGAGAAGTCCTCGAACAGCATGGTGGCGCTTGAGAAGGCCCGCAAGCCGTATCTGTTTCAGCCAGGCCAGTCAGGCAATCCTCTGGGACGACCAAAGAGCAGGCAATGCCTGACCTCGGCCATGCGGGCAATGATGGACGAGGTAACCGAGACCAGCGAGGGGAAGAAGTTCACCTACGCCGAACTCGTCGCTCGCGCCACCGTCAAGCTGGCACTACAGGGCAACTCGACAGCGCTCAAGGAAGTCTGGGACCGAATGGACGGCAAGATCGCTGTTGAGCTAGACCTTGGAGAAAGCGAAATTCATCTGCATTTCGGAGCAGACGACAACAAGCTCTGATGTACGTTCAGAACCCAGGCCAACAGCGTGCTCGTAAGCTGCTGAAAGGTCCCCAGCGTCACACCGCGCTTGTCGGCGGCGCACGCTCTGGGAAAACTACAGAACTCGTTAGATCAATCATCCTTCGTGCGCTGTATGCCAAGGAGTCCCGCCACGCCATTCTCCGATTCCGCGCCAACGCTGCACGCTCGTCGATTGCGCTCGACACGTTGCCGAAGGTGATGAGCATGGAAGCTCCGGGCGTGAAGCTGACCGAGCATCGGCAGGACGGTTTTTATCAGTTGCCGAACAAGTCGCAAATATGGGTCGGAGGCCTCGACGACAAAGAGCGCACAGAGAAGATCCTAGGGCAGGAGTTCGCGACGGTGTACTTTAATGAGTGCAGCCAGATCCCGTACGTCTCGGTCACGCTCGCACTGACACGTCTCGCGCAACGCACCGACCTAACACAGCGGGCCTACTACGATCTCAACCCAAGCGGCTCGATGCACTGGAGCAACCAGCTATTCGGCAAGCACGTTGACCCGATATCGCGCGCTCCGCTGAATGACCCCGAGAACTACAAGCGAGCATTCCTCAACCCGGCAGACAACTCCGGGCACTTGTCGCCCGAGTTCATACAGTCGCTGAAGAACCTACCAGAGAAGCAGCGCCGCCGGTTCTACGAAGGCGTCTATGTCGATGAGGTTGATGGCTCGCTATGGACGTACGACAAACTGGAGGCGGGGCGCATCGACTTTGAAGGAATGCTGACTGCGGATACGTGCGCGGCGATCTGCGACAAGTACAACATCGGGCGCATCGTTGTTGGCGTTGATCCGAGTGGCGCAAGCGGGAAAGAGGAAGAACGGTCTGACGAAATCGGCATCGTTGTTGTAGGCAGGACTCGCGACGGCATCGGCATCGTGCTGGAAGACTGTTCGCTACGTGCTGGGCCGGAAGAGTGGGCGAGCAAGGTAGTTGCCGCATTTAAGCGTTGGGGAGCTGATAGGATTATCGCTGAGCGGAACTATGGCGGTGCGATGGTCGAAGCCACGATTAAATCCATTGATCGGCGTGTGCCGGTGACGATGGTGACCGCATCGCGTGGTAAACACGTAAGAGCTGAGCCGATATCGGTACTATATGACGGCGATCATCCTAAGATGCGCCATCTCGGGCGATGGCCAGAACTTGAAGATCAGTTGGTTAACTTCTCGGCGTCCGGCTATATGGGCGACCGTTCACCTGATCGTGCTGACGCAATGGTCTGGGCGGCATCGGATCTGATGCTCGAAGAAACCAAGCGTTTTGGCGCATTTCTTTCTAGTGGTACACTCGCAAGGTACGGAGCCAGATGACCGACCGTATTACTAACGCCCTGACCCGCAACCTCGCGACTATATTCCCACTGGCGTTCGCCAATCAGCGGCATGATTTCGAGGTGGATTATGGGTGGCCGGGTGATGTCACCTTTGATCTATTATTCCGTGCCGCCCATAGGAACGGCCTAGCGTGCGCTGCGGTGGAAAAGACATCACTGCGCGTATGGCAGACCCTTCCCGCTATCTGGGAAAAAACTGAACCCACGGAAAGTCCGCTGGAATCGGATATTCGGCAGCACTTGGCGGATATTAGCTTCTGGCAATCGGCAATTGAGGCTGATCGCCGCGCATATATCGGCGGCTATGCTGGCTTGATCCTTCGGTTCGCCGATAGCAAGCGATTCGCTGAGCCAATCGACACGGTTCCCGGTGGTATCAGGGGCCTGGTCAAGGCTGAGCCGGTGTGGGCTGCGCAACTCGTCGTCAAGAACTGGAACACAGAAGAAACTAGCCCGAGCTACGGTCTGCCGCTCATGTACGAAATGCGTGAGAGCGTGTTGAATAATGGAAAGGATAACAATAACGCGCCGCGCCGGTCTTATGACGTCCACCCTGACCGCGTGATCATCTGGAGTCGCGACAGAACTGTCCACCCACGATCAGATCTTGAGCCTGGATTCAATGATTTGCTCGATATGGAGAAGATCAAGGGTGCGGGCGGCGAGGGATTCTGGAAAACCGCGAAGGGCCTGCCGGTGATCGAAGTCGATCCCGAAGCGCGATTGGAAGACATGGCCGCAGCAATGGGAGTCGCAGTCGATAAAGTCAAAGAAGCCCTGGATAGTGAGATCGAAGGGTTTCAGCTCGGGTTCAACAAGTCGTTGATGCTGGCGGGGATGAAGGCACACGCTACTAATATCAGTCTGCCTCAGCCAAAAGAGTTTTTCAACACTGCATTGCAATCATTTGCGGCGTCGGTCGCCATTCCTGCGCGCATTCTAGTCGGCAACGAGACGGGTGAGCGCGCATCTACCCAAGACCAAGAGGATTTCAATCGTGTGTGTATGGCGCGACGCGAAAGAGTCATTCATCCGATTCTGCACGACGTGTTGAGACGTTTGGAGAGCGCGGCAATTCTCCCCGAAAGGGATTATACAGTGGGATGGGATTCGCTGTTGGATATGGCTCCAGACAAGAGGATGAATCGAGCCAAAAAAATGGGCGAAATCAACCGCGACGGGGTGGATGGACAGCCGATATTCACGGAAGACGAAATCCGTGAAGAGGCAGGATTTAAGCCATTAGAGGCGCAGGGCCTCGATGTGGAAAAAGAAGAGGAAGACGATGCCAGATAAATTAGTCCGCATCAACGTCCGCACGAACGCAGGCAAACCAACGCTGGAAGTTCGCAACGGTCGCGAGGTGATGGTAGTCCCATCAGCAACAATGCCCGACGGCATCGTGATGAACGGAATACATTACCCTGCTGATGAGATTGCCAAATCCTACGCTTCATTAGAGCGCAGCCCCGCGCCATTCGGCCATCCGATCATCAATGGTGTTCACGTTTCCGCGAAAGACCCAGAGGCGCAAAATATCTTCGGCATCGGAGCGTTCAACGCTAATGTGCGGCAGGAGAATGGGCGTGTGTTCCTTGACAAGGTGATCGACGTCGAGGTTGCCCGCTCTTCGGAAAAAGGACGCTCTTTGCTGGCGGCTATCGATGAAGGAAAACCGATTCACACCAGCACGGGATTGGTGGCAAACTTAGAAGCGGTCACCGAGAGCGGCTATGAGTTCATAGCGCGCAATATTGAGTTCGACCATGACGCTATCCTTACCTACGAGGAAGGCGCTGCCAAGCCGGATCAGGGTGTGGGAATGTTAGTCAATAAAGAAAAGGTCGAAGTTATCAATTCGATTCTTGAGGAGTCAGACTTTGAGCCTGTCCAATCGTTGATTGAACGGCTCTCGTCTGCAATTACGAATGCCCTACGGGGAAGCAATAAGGAGGCCGATATGGCTGAAGACAACAAGCAAGTAGAAGAGCTTTCCCGAGAGGTGAACGACCTTAAGGTGAAAGTGGACGGCATCAGCGAGCAAATCGCCAATGCCGTAACGGCAGCGGTCAAGCCGTTGACCGCTAGCCTAGTGGACATCAAGGCAAACCAGGACGCCAAGGACACGGCGGAATTGGTGGACCTGACGAGTAAGATCGTCAAGGCGAACCTGCTAGACGAGGTCACCGCCAAAGAGCTGACGCTGAATGCTGCTCGCGCATTAGCCAAGAAGGCGGAACCGGGCAACGCCGCTCCGATGAACGCTAATGGGTATCAGCACGGCACTAAAGATGCCGAAATGTACGACTTTAACGAGGTCATGGGACTCAGCAAGGAGAAAAATTAATGGCCGGCAATAGCATCTATCGCGGACCGACCCGCAACCAAGCGGAGACGGTCAACCTTCCGGTTGCCGGTGCGTACCTGCCCGGACTTCTGGTCACATCCAATGGAGTAGTCCTGACCGCCGCTGTCGTTGCCGATTCGGACAATGAGTTGCTCGTGCTCGCCAACGCTGATTTCAACAACCAGGACACCACGACCGCTTATGTGAGTGGAGATACTGGTGTGGCTTATGTTACTGTGCCGGGCGAGACCTACCAGGTTCAAATGGCCGCAGCCACCTATGCCATTGGTGATCCGCTCACGGTTGACGCCAATGGGCAACTTGCAGCCGCCGCCACTACCAACCCGGTAATTGCGTACTGCCAGCAGGCCGGTACGTTCGCGGCTGCCGCGCTGGCCGACGCCGTAATCGCCAACCGCGTCAAGTTGACCTAAGGAGATATGTAAATGTTGCAATTCAATCAAGAGCAAATGGACTATGTACGCAACGAGCGGGCACAGTTCAACAGCAGCCAAAAAACCATTCTCGGCAACGCTTCCGGTCTCCCAACCGATTTCTGGAAGATGATCGACACGGACGTCGGACTCATCCAGCGCGACGTGCTGGCAGTATTCAATGATCTAGCCAGTGCGGTTTCGCGTCCGGTGCCTATCGGGCCGATTAGTCACGAATTTATCGTTGCGTCGGACTCCGGGCAGACTCACATTTCTCTCGATGGCATTTCTGATGGGGCAGAAGACCGTACAGCGTACGCACACTTCTCCACGCCGCTGCCTATCGTTACCCGCCCATTCGTTTACGGTTGGCGGCTTGCGGAGAATGCCCGCGCGAAGGGCTTCTCCATTGACATGGCTCCGCGAGACAGCGCAATGCGCGGCATTGCGGAAGACCTCGAAGACCTGGCGCTGAACGGATCGGCAAAGATTGTGGTGGGCGGAAGCCAGCTATATGGTTTGCGTAACGATCCGCTACGCAACACGCGTTCTACTGGCGTCACACTGAACGTCGCGACCGGCGCTCAGTGGGTTACGGAAATCGTAGCCACGCTGGCGTTGCTCCACGCGGACAACTTCCGCACTCCGGCAACCATCTACCTGAACTGGAATGATTGGTTTTATGCCAGCAATACGGACTTCTCCACCACGAAGGGCGATAAAACGATCCTCCAACGTGTTATGGAAATCGCCGGGATTGCCAGCATCGTCCCGGCATCTAACGTGCCAGCAAACGAGATCATTGCAATCGTCAAACGGACGGACGTTGTGCAGGTATTGAACGCAATGCCGAGCACGATCATCCCCAAGTTTCGCGCCAACACTCACGACGACTACAAGTTCGTCGGAATGGCCGCTGCCGCAGTGCAGCTTCGCCACGACTACTCAAACCAGATGGGCTTGGCCCATAGCTCCTAACCGAAACATTAGCGAGGCGGTCACAGGGCCGCCTCGCTAAAGTAGGGCAATATGAAATTTGAAGTAACAAAAAAAGGCGCGAATGGCTTAACTGTCGGCTCTCTAGTTGAGATTGACGGTGACAAGGTTCCCGCGTGGCTTGAAAACAAAGGCCATATCGTTGAAGAGAAGATGATGATCGTCAACCCTGAACCGGTATTTTATGGGAAGGCCGAATTGATCGCCCAAGCCAAAGAGCTTGGAGTTGAAGTCAGATCGCAGTGGAGCGTTAAACGCCTGCAACGCGAAATTGACGCGAAGTTAGCCGTATAGAGGATGCAGCCCGATGATAGGCACGCTTGCAGACTTTCGCACCTTTGCTACCGCTCGCGGCAACAGCGCCCCAGTCGCTGCAAGTGACGCAGACGCAACGGCGGCGCTGGTGCGGGCAACGGATTACATCCAGTTGCGCTATGTCAACCTGTTCCGCACGGGTTGCTCCGGGACCGACATCGCAACGGGGTATAATCTGCTGACGTTGGCGGAGGTTGGCGCTTATATCGCGGCACAGTTTGAATTGACTACGGCGGATTTCTTCAACCAGACGTACACGCCCAGTCAGCAGAAGGCGTTAACCGGAGCGGGTTCGATTCGCTGGACCGTCGTGGGGGACAAGGCCAACGGCGCATTCTCGTCTTCCCCAACGTCGACGCTATTGGAGAGTTTATATTTCGACTGTGTGCGTGACCCTAACCGAGTGATGGCGGGCGCGTGGTCGGTAGGTGAATAAAATGGCTGGCAGACTTATTATTGTTGCTCTTATTTTGTCCGCATCGTTGACTGCCCAAATCAACCTGTCACGTCAGGCAGTCTATACGATCACGACTGTCGCCGGTTTGCCAGCATCCCCGCCGAATGGTGATGGTACACCTTACTTGGTCCAGGACAGCGCTGACGGATCTTGCACAACGGGCGGCGGCTCAAAGAAGGTCATTTGCACGCGGCAGAGTGGAGCGTGGGTAGCGTATGGTGGAAGTCAAGTCAACACCTTTACAAGCACAACGACTTTCTCTGACCCCACCTATTCGGCGTTGTTTACCGGCGGCCCCGTAGGCATCGGGACGGCGACTCCAGGCGCAGCTCTTCAGGTTGTTAGTACTACTTCGGCTGATCAACTCAGGGTGGGCTACGATACAACAAACTATTATAAGATTGGAAGAAATAGCGCGGACGGGGTACTCCATTTCCAAGGTACGCAGGCAACCTACAATGGCTACAATTTCCTAAGTCAAGCCGGAACAAGCAGTTTTTTTATCAAAGCAACCGGAAGCGTAGGCATAGGTACTGCGGCTCCCGACGCATCCGCCATCCTGGATCTGACGTCTACCACCGGGGCACTACTCATCCCTAGAATGACCACTACTCAACGCGATGCGCTGACAGCGGAAAATGGAATGTTGATTTACAACACGACGCTGAATAAATTCGAGGGCTACGAAAACGGCGCTTGGGCGAGTCTGATCTAAGGAATCTACTATGAAGAAACTCACGCTGCTCACTATTCTGTTTACATCCGCCCTCGCGGCTCAGACGATTACCAGCACATTCACGCTGTCTATTGACGACGACAAAATCGACGCAATCAAGCTGTACGTTGCCGGGGCCGACTCCAACGAGGCAACAGCGACCGAAGCCGATGTCACCAACGCCGCCACTTTTGCTTACATCCAAGGCGAGATAGATAAACTGGTCAAAGATATCCAGGTTGAGGCATTGCGCCAAGCGGCGGGCGCGAGAGGGCGCACGGACCTATTGCCGCCCGCGTTGGCTACTCAAGTGCTGGACGAGAAGGAGGCAACGAAGGCTCGTGAAAGGCTGGAATCAATTGGAGTATTGGTTGAGGTAGTGGTAGCACCTTAGGACCAGGCAATGAGTGGCCAGATCATAGCAGCAGAAGTCGCCTCAGCTCTTGGCGAGGTCGCCAAAGAGGTTGGTGCAGGCTCGTTTACGGTGACGTTGATCCGCGTTGCCGCCGATGAGCCGACAACCCCCTGGGGTGCGCCTGCGACCGGCGTGCCTCAGGAGTTTACATTACCGGCGATGCTCGACAATTGGAAGAAGAATGAAATCGACGGCACGCTGATTCGCGCAACGGACAAGAAGGTAATGGTCAGTGCAATTGGGGAAGTGCCTACGGTAGCGGATAGGCTGAATATCGGCGCGGTTGAGCACGCGATTATAGACGTTATCCCCAAAGCACCGGGCGGCGTCCCGCTCTATTACATCATCCAGTGCAGGGCATGATGAGAGGCGCCAACCAGCAACAATATCAGGCTTACGTCACCCTTCTCAAGAAGCACGGCCCTGCCATCGCTCAGGCGTTTAGTGAAGCTGTCCATAAGGGTGCGCGGGACGTTTCCGTTACTGCGCTGTCTGCGGCGATTGAGCGTGGTGATATCGAACGGATTAGGGTGTTGCTGAAGTTAGAACCAGAACGGATGTTTGCATTGTCGGAGGCGGTGCGGTCTGCCTTTATCGGTTCCGGCATGGCGGTCGAATCGTTTGCGCCCATCGCAGCTGAGTTCGCATTCAGCGGGACACAAACGATTGCCGAGCAGTGGATTGTGGACAACGGAGCGCGGCTGGTGCAGGACATCAGCGATACGGCTATGGGAGTTGCTCGCGACGTCATTCAAGAAGGACTACGCGATGGCCACGGGAGCGCCAAGGTGGCCCGCGAGCTAATCGGCAGGGGGAAAGCTCGCGAGGGCGCTAGGATCGGCCTTACACGCCAGCAGAGCCGCGCTGTTGATAATACGCGCAAGAACCTACAAGAGCTGGATGGTGAATACCTGACTCGAAAATGGCGTGACAAGCGTTACGACGCACAGGTGCGCCGGGCGATTAAAGAAGGCAAGCCGCTATCGGTGAGTCAGATTGACACGATCACGGGGCGCTATGCCGACCGAGCAGAGCGGTACAGGGCCAGGTCCATCGGCCAGGTAGAAGCTCGGCGCGGTATCGCGGGTGGTCAGGATATTGCGTACAGGCAATTGCAGGATCGGCCCAATGTGGATTCGATAAGCAAGCGTTGGCAATGGAATCCCGGCAACCAGCAAGATCCGCGTCCAGATCATCAGGCGATAAGTGGAACCGTGCTGCCGAACGACGAGCCGTTCGTGTTCCCTGACGGCGTTCGCTTCATGTATCCAAATGACCCCGCCGCGCCGATAGACCACACAATATGGTGTCACTGCACGGTATTCCGTCGCGTGAAGATGGCGGTGGACTAATGGCCCTTACCTTCACCGCCAGCACCCGCAAGTGGGAGAAACTCACCGCCAAGGCCATGCTCGCGGTCGCTGTGGACAGCATCCAAGACGTAATGGAAGCCGCCCAAACCACAGCGCAAGGCAAGACCGCTGGCGGCACGATTATTGAAGGGCGCATACCTGTCGTCACATCTGATCTCGTGAATAGCTTGGCCGTAGAAACCAATGGGGTGCTCGGCGGAGAGGGCGCGAATAGTTACGTGACCGCAATTGGTGGCATGAACCTCGGGGACACGCTTCGCTTTGGCTGGACGGCAGAATACTCCGCGAGGGTTCATTCTGGTTTTTCTGGCCCTGATTCATTGGGCCGCGTCTACAATCAGAAAGGCTGGCACTGGATATCTGCGAACGCTGTGCGATGGCAGTCGATTGTGCGCCGGAATGTGGACAAGTACAAGGGCAAGTGATGGCAATATCCCTCGAACAAATAGAAATTGCCCTCTATCAGCATCTGGCCGGGATGATTGGCGTGCCGCCGATTGCGTGGCCCAATAAAGACGCCAACCCCGTGCGCCCCTTCTTGGCGGTCGATCATATACCAGGATCGCGTGACGACCCGACGCTAGATGGAACGGGAGAGACCGTCATAGGCCAACTCCATGTAAGCGTCGTCGTGGGAGAGAATCAATTTGTGACTTCCGCTAATGCCCTTGCGGATAGGGTGATGGCTCGCTTCGCCTACAAGACGAGGATTTCATTTGCGAGTGGGGTGGCCCTCGTCACGAAGCCGCCGGAGGTACTGGCGGGATATAAGGATGGACCGGATTTCAGAGTGCCGGTTAGGGTAGATTATGCGGTACAGACTTAGGAGAAAATAATGTCAACTCAAAATCAGATCGGGAAAACGCTGTTCATTAGTGCGGCTCTGCCCGCCACGAACGATGCTGCGGGATTCGATGCTTTGACCTTTACCAAGGTTGAGGGAGCACAATCGCTTCCTCAGCTTGGCGTCTCAGGTGCGAACATCGACGTGCCGGACCTTCAGACCGGATTCACGGCAGGTGTCAAGGGTGCGATGAGCGGAAACGAAAGCACCGCTTCATTTCGTAAAGTTGCCGCAGACACGGGCCAGGCTTTAGTAGAAACCACGGCGAACGGTGCGCAGGGACTTGCTTCGATCAAGATCGGACGCGGTTCTGGCGTGGCTGAGGCGCTCGTTGTTGGCGATCCTATCCAGTACGCGCAGGGCTACGTTAATGGGTACCTTGAAGTCCAGGGTGACGTTACGACCCACGAAGGCTTCGAGGTCAGCTTCAAGCAGAATGACTTCACGGTCGATAGCACCCAGGTGTAATGGTTAGCTCACACCCCAACTCCCTCCAAAGGTGTGAGTAAGGCGGGCCGGGTTTATGTGTTTTCCCGGTCCGCTAAAATTAAAAACATAGACGAAGGAGAAAAACGCAATGGACTTCAAAAAACACGACGCAAGAACGGCAGCAGAGAAGCCGCATGTAGTTAGGCTACGGCATCCTGCCACCGGCTTCTATATTATGAATGACGCGACGGATGGAATGGACGAGGATTTCTGTGCCGTCATGGTCGTCGGCTCACAAGCCCGCTCAGTGCAAGCCGGAATCCTTGACGACGCGCGCGCAAAGTTAAATGTGGCAAGAAGCAAGAAAAAGAAGGCCGAACAATCAGCCGCGCTGGAGGATATTCAGAAGACGTTAGTGGAGGGAGCGGCCCGCGTCATTCGCGGATTCGAGTACATCGAACGCGACGGCGAACCGCTGACGACATCTAAGGCTGATATTGAATGGTTTCTTGATCTTAATTTCGTTAGTGTCAAGTCGCTTATGGCGACCGACGATGAAGAGGGTGATGGCGAAGAAGTTTGGCGCGGCGATAGTTTCGCTCAGCAAATCCTAACCGCGTCGAATGATTCAGGCCTTTACTTGGGGGAATAGTTGCCGACCTTGCAAAATATGCAGCGCAGGTCGGCTACCTATCAGTCAAGCCAAAGGACCACAAAGAGACGCGCTCCGAGGCGATGGGGATGCCATTTCCAAGCCCACCAGAGCAAGGAGCGTACCTTGTGGCAGCACTTGCTGATCTTGGCTGGGCGGGCAATAACGGGTACGGTGAAACGGTGATGGCATGGGCTGAGATTCAAGCATACGCCGAGGCAACGGGGTCGCTCGTGGACCCGTGGGAATTCCGCTGCATCAGGCAAATGAGCGGGGCTTATGCGAACGAGCGGAATAATGACTCGCTGATGCGTATTGCGCCTTACGACCGGACGGACTAACCATGGCAGACTTCGCCAAATTGATCCTCGCTGCCGAAACCGGAGACCTGAAGAAGGCACGGGCAGAACTTGGCAAACTCACCAAGGCGGCAGGGAAGTCAGAAAAAGGAATCACGAAGTCCACGAAGAAGATGGGCACGGGGTTCAGCGTGCTGTCACGGTCTATGGCCTCGCTGGGCCTCGCGTTCAGCGGCGGAATCATAGCACGGAAAATGTTCACGGATTTTGCGGCATTTGATCGTAACGTCACGAAGATCAACACGCTGGTCGGAGTCAGTCGCGAGCAGACCGACGAATGGCGCAAGGGCATGATTGAGCTGTCCGGTGTCGTGGGCAAGTCCACCGAAGAGATGGCCAGCGGCATGTTTTTCATCACGTCCGCTGGACTACGAGGATCGGCGGCGCTGGATGCGTTGGAGGCTTCCGCTAAAGGTGCCGCGATTGGGTTGGGTGAGACCAATATAATCGCTGATGCTGCTACTTCGGCGGTGAACGCTTACGGGGCAGGGAATATCAACGCCACAAAGGCCGTGGCTATCCTTGCTGCAACCGTGCGCGAAGGCAAGGCGGAAGCTAGTGCCATCGCCCCGGTTCTAGGCTCGCTGCTTCCGATCACGTCGAAACTAGGCGTTGGTTTCGATCAAGTCGGTGCGGCAATTGCCGGGATGACTCGACTCGGTTCTCCAGCTGCTGAGGCTGCGGTATCGTTACAGGCCGTCCTCACGACGTTAGCCAAGGGTGGTACGGAAGATGCCAACAAAGCTCTGAAGACGCTGGGCACATCGTTCGCCTTACTGCGAAAGGGTGTCCGCCAAGATGGGCTTCTTGAAACACTGAGCGATCTGAAGGATCGCATTGGCGACAACGAAGAGGCGATGATCAAGATATTCCCGAACATCAGGGCGATGCGCGGGTTGTTCAGTCTCTTGGGTGAGAATCTGGAAGCGAATAAAAAGATATTTGCGTCACTTGCCGATACGGTAGAAGGTGACCTGCAGGTCGCATACGACAAATGGGCTGCCAGCGTCGAGGGGCGCTATACCCTCGCGATACAGGGCTTGAATAAGCACCTAACGACATTTGGAGAATCGGCTGTGCCGATTGCCGTGTCTGCACTGGAGGGGCTTGTCTCTGCGCTTGGCTTGGTCCTGGAAAATGGCGGGCGACTTGCCGCCTGGTTCGCCACGGGTGCCGCTGGGGTCATCGCTTACCAAGGGGCGTTGCTGGCGGCTGGGGTTGCTGCGCGGGGATTGGTGGTCAGCTTGAAGATGACTCGTACTGCCCTCATCCGCACTGGCTTGGGAGCGGCGGCGGTATTGGTCGGTGAACTCGTCTATCAGTTCATCTTGTGGAAGAGAGAGATGGAGGGCACGATAACGCCCGTTCAGGATTTCACCGATAGAGTAGACCAGCTAACCATGTCGGTAGAGGATCTAGGAAAGGCGCAGCGCGACCTGGCCATAAGTGAAATCAGTAGTTCCTTAGTGACGACCGGAATTGAAATAGAAGAGTACGTTGTCAAGATAAGCGAGGCTGAAGGTGAACTTGTCAGACTGAGGCGCAGCCTTACTAGCGGCACGGCTGATGATAATTCCATCGTCATGGATGCCGGGGCAATAATTCAAACTACGAAAGTGTTGGAGCGGATGCGCGAGGGGCTGTCCGATCTTTCCGGCAAGTACGAAACAAACTCCAAGGCGCTGAAGAAGCTAAACGAATTCACGGCAACCGCTACAGAGGAAACCAATAAAGTAGTCCCCACGATCATTAACGCCGCAGAGGCTTACGAGAAATGGGAAGAGCAGATCTTAGAATCCATGGGCGCTTTGATTCAGGCCGACGAACTTGCGGCCAGATTCGGCGGCACGATTGACGGCCTGAGTGAGAAGTCTTTTGACGAGATGGCCAAGTCTGTCAGAGGCTTTGTTAGCGAAATCGAAAAACAGTTTGGATCATTAGAAAAGGCATCCTTGCCGGTACTGGCGGCGC
The DNA here is from genome assembly GCA_963583675.1 of Alphaproteobacteria bacterium. Taxonomy (GTDB): domain Bacteria; phylum Pseudomonadota; class Alphaproteobacteria; order SHVV01; family SHVV01; genus CAUZWH01. The sequence goes on along the minus strand of CAUZWH010000004.1, from coordinate 6,501 downwards.
TTGCTGACCTTCAAGAATTATTGAACGAGAAGGGCGCGGAGGAGTTTGCTGCCGCAATTGAATCGTTACATCCGCCCCTGAGCGCGGCGGTCGTCGATCTGGAAACATTGGTTAGCGTCATAAAAATGATCCCTGATCCTCTGGCAGAAGTCAGCACGATGACCAAGGACCTGGCAGCCGCGTTCACCGCATTATCTGCCCAGGGCACGGCTGAATTATCTAAACTAGCTGCCGCAGCTGAAACCAGCTTCAGCTTGATCACAGAGAGCGGCATAGCTAACAGCGCGCAATTACTGGAAGCGGAACGGAATGCCCTTGAAGCTCGCAAGGCACTAGCCATCGCGGTCGGCATCGACCTCACAACATTGGAGCAGGAACGCCTCGACGAGATTCTGGCCATGATGGGCCAACATACCGACGAGATGAACCAATTCGCTATTCAGGCTGCGCGGAATATACAGACGGCATTTGCTGACTTCTTGTTCAATCCGTTCGATGGCGGACTGAAGAAGATGTTTGGGAACTTCTCGAAGACCTTGCGACGAATGGCGGCAGAGATGGCGGCGGCCAAACTTTTAGGGCCAGGCGGGATGCTTGGCAACATCTTCACAGGTGGCAAGGACGGGAAAGGCGGGATATTCAGCGGGCTTACTAATAAACTCGGCGGCGTAATTTCAAAAGTTGGTGAATCAATTGGCGGGTTTGTCGGCAAGGCGGTGGGCGCGACAGCCAAGTTCATCCCTATCATCGGCCCGCTCATCGGTGCTGCTATAACCTCCATCATTCCCAAACTTGGCGGGCTGTTATTCGGCGGGAGTTTTAAGACCACGAACGCAGGCGTGCAGCTTGGCCTAGGTGCGAATGGCGTAACAGGTTCATCGTTCGAGGAACAACACCGCAAGGGCGGGTTGTTTCGCAAGTCCAAGACGCGCACCAAACTGACGGCTCTCGACGCCGCAACGGCTTCGGGATTTCAGGACGCTTATGACTCGATCATCGACAGCGCCCAGGTCATCTTCTCGGGCATCGGTATCGACATCGACCGTAGCCTACTGACCGCCGTGCGCGTTGCCGGTTTGAAGATAAGCACAAAGGGCAAGTCCCAAGCTGAAATACAGGATCTCATTGATGAGTGGTTCCTGAATTTGAGTGATGCCGTATTCGGCGCTGCTGCGGAAAGTTCCGGTGCTCTCGGGTTGCTCGAACTTGCCCGGGACGGTGAGAGCGCGTCCCAGGCGATGATGCGGCTTGGCTCGCAACTCCAAGGTGTCAACGACGTCCTGGAGTTTATGGGCGCCACGTTGCTCAACGTCGGAGTGGATGGTGCCACTTTCGCTGACGACCTGATAATGCTCGCGGGCGGAATAGATGCGCTTGCCAAGGGCGTCAATTCGTTCGTTGAAAACTTCTATTCGGATGAGCAGAAGCTCGAACGGATACAGAAGGGTGTTAATGAAGTATTCGCTGAACTTGGATTAGAGATACCCATCACAAGAGAAGCAATGGTTGCGCTCATTGCCGGGTTGGACCTGACGACCGAATCGGGACGGACGGCATTCGCAGCGCTTATGCTTATCGCCCCACAATTGGATATCATTTTCACGTCATTTGAGGAAGGGGCTGCCTCAGCTGCCAAGGCGGCAGAAGACATGGCGAGAGCGGCTGCCAAAGCCGCAGCGGACCAAGCCGCAGCTACGGCCAAGCTATTCCAAACATCCCAGCACGGGACTGACGCGGCCCTAGGCGCGCTCCGAAAATCCATTGAAGCCCGAAAGGCCGTCATACAGCGGGAGCGTGACGAGAGTGTAAGGGCGGCCCAGGAGGTTAGCGAGGCCGCGCAGGCGGCAAACCAAGCGGCTGGCAAAGCGGCACAGAAGGCGCTCTCTGCCCTGATGCCGGTAGTAGATGCCATAACATCGGCGGTGAGTTCGCTTCGTACATCAATCGCAGGCGAAGACGCTCAAACACGCGCATCAGCGTTGTCAGCGGTTCGGCAGGCTCTGGCCACCGGCAATATATCAGAAGTCGGAGATGCGGCAGGAATCGCGGCCAAAGTCGAGTCCGGCAACTTCTCAACGGCGGCAGACTTCCGCCGCGAACAAGTTCGCACGCTGACCCTGCTTGGGCGTCTGGGCGATGAAGGTGAACGGCAAGTGGATCAAGCTGAGGCGGCTGTTAGCGCAATCGAATCTCAGACAGCCTCGATAGAGCGGGCAGCAACGAGAGCCAGCAATCAGGCGGCGCTACAATTCGATGAAGAAATAGCAGCGCTTGATGATCAGCTTGCCAAGGCAGAAGAGCAAGTGAACCTATTACGTGGGATTGAAACCGGTGTTCTTTCGGTAGCCGAGGCATTAGTGCAGTTTCGGATTGCATTAGAAACCGAGCGCGGTCTGACTATTACACCGCCAGAATTAGTGTCTCCTGTGAATGTGCGGATTGAAGCCACCCTTCTCCGCATTGACCAGTACAGTCGCACGAGTGCCCGCACGAACATTAGGATTCTTGACATTGCTGACCGAGAGTATCGAGAGGCACAGGCGGCGGTATGAAATTTGTAGTACCAATGACAGTGACTTCGACGAACTTGACGACGAACGTCATCAATGATTACGCCGATTGGGCTGCTGGCACCTACGTACTCGGGACACGGAAAGTCGAGGGCGAATCTGTATACGAAGTGGTGGCAAGCCCGAGCACAACTGATCAACCAACGGTCGGAGCGGCAAAGGCAACGCCCACCTGGATTTTGCTCGGTTTCGCGAATATCTGGCGCATGTGGCGCGAGGGAGTGGATTCACCAAGTGAGGCGGTTGGTGATATAGAAGTATCAGTCCCAATACCAACCGTCACCACTACGGTTGGCGTCCTTCGTGCCGTCGGGCTGAATGTCAATGTCAAGATTGTTGACAGTACGATAATGAACATTGAAGCGCCGACCGTGGAGAATGTCGGCGGCACGAAGGATGGCGTGAATACGGCGTTTACCATTTCAGTCGCCGGGACGTTCGTCATGTTGTATCTAAACGGAGTGAGGCAGGTTGAACTTACTGACTATACTCGCGTTGGTACTGCGATCACTGCGGTTGCCTCGATTCCCTTCACTGGTGATTCCTATGTAGCAGAAATCTTCACGCTAGACGAACCTGCTCTAGAAAATATAGGCGGCACGAAGAATGGGTCAAATACGGCTTTCACTATTTCAGAAGCACTCGGCGTTGCCCGTATTTTCCTGAACGGCAGGGAACTGGTAGAAGGTGTCAGCGCGGACTATACCCGCGTCGGTACTGCGATCACGGCGGTCAATTCGATCCCATTCCTTGCCGATGTCTACGAAGCGATCATATACACGGGAAATGTGCCAATTGTTGAAACCATCTACGGCACGAAGAATGGGTTGAACGCATCCTTCTTGATTTCCGTCGATGGTACTGCGACGTTGCTCCTGAACGGGATTAGGCAAGAAGAAGGGGTTGACTACGAGAGGGTTGGGATAGCCGTTACAGCCACGGGTTCGATACCGTTCCCCGGCGACACATATGAGGCGGTCATCTACCCCACCATCGTATTTCCAGGCGGCGTAGTCTACAGTTTAACGAAAAACATCTCCGACATTGGAGTAGGTGATTGGTGGGAGTTCTTCTTTACAGGTTACACCAATGAAACCACGCTGGTATTCGATGATCTTCCCGCTTATTTTGGAGCAGGCGTCACGCTCCACGTAACAAACTATTCTACCGGGCCAAGCGATCCATCTTCAGTCGGTCGGCTGGTCATAGGGCCGGTAGTGGACGCTGGCCAGTCTCTTGCTGGCGTCACCTCGCGCAATCTGACATTCTCAACAAAAAAGCGCGATGAGTTTGGGAGCCTCACTATAGTGTCCCGCCGCACGATTCGCGTCGTTGATTTTCCCGTTATGATCCCCACCAGCAATACTTATTCCATTCAACGGCAAGCGGCAGATCTAGCGTCCACGCCTACTCTATTCATCGCTGACCCTGACCTGCCTGAAACAATTGTCTTCGGCGTCTTTGAGAACTTTGACATCATCGTGAACGGCTTATCAATCGTAGAGTGCTCCATTGGAGTCGAGGAGTTCTAGTGTCTCACCCCCTAATCCCAGCCCTTCCTGCCTATCCTGTCCGGGGCGAATCTCAGGTGTCGTTTGCCAATAAAGCCAACGACACCGTAGCCGCCATGCCCAACGTAGTCGTCAAGCAAAACGAACTTGGGGGCTGGATGGAAACGACAGCCACGGCGGTCGATGTTGACGCGGCAGCAGCGGCTGTTAGTGCGTCCAGTGCTTCCGGCTCATACGAACAGGTGGTGGCAATTTCCGCAACTTACACCGTGATTCATCAGGGATCGTGGGCGTCGGCACCGACGACCCGCAACGGCGGCGGCGCGTTACAAGTTGGTGATTTATACTACGACACGACCTTAGGGAAACTGCAGGTTTGGAGCTAACAACATGGCATGGTCAGATTTCACAACGGCAACCATTACACCTCTCGCAGGGGATAATACGGCAACGGCCAGTCCAACGGGTGATGCGACGGCTGATCTTGTTTCGGCGGCGACCAACACAGGAGGAATCATTGTCACGGCTGTTAGCCTTTCACTTAGTATCTTTGGCACTAGTGACATGATCGCCCCTTATCTCCAACTTCTGGCGGGTGGCGTGATCCAACTTGAAAATCGCCAACGGCGGCGCAATAGTGACCCGATCCATACTTCAATGGGTGGTTTTTGCTCAATCCAAGTCGCAGCTGGCGAGGCTGTATCATACAATTCCGCGATGGACGGCACGACCGGTTCATATGCGGGCTATGTCCGCATCGCATGGAGGCACAAGGTGTGATGGCCTTAGCCGTTCCAGTTTATAGAAATAACATGACCAAACGAGCTGGCATAGACGCTCTACTGATTTGGTCTCTGCTTTTCCTATCGTGGCTTGGATGTTCCTCGGCACTCATGGCACAACAAAAAGGGCCAACGCTCCGCGACGTCGAGCGGCAGCTGGACCAGCATAAGTTCCAAGGGCATCCGCTGACGCAGGAGAGGCAAGCGAAGCTGGAGGTGCTAGTCGCCGCCAACACCGCGCAGCTCACAACGATACGCAACGGCGGCATGGTGCTTGGTGGACTCATACTCGGTCTTAACGCATTGACGCTCGTTGGATTCAAAGCAACCATCGTACGTAAGGACAACGGGGCGGCCTACAAGACCAAATGACAAAACCGAAGAACGTAATCGAGCTGATCTATATGTTGGCAATGCCGTTAATTCTGGCAGTTGTTTCCTACATCATTTTCACGATGATCGCGGAGAGCATCGACACGGAACTTTTCGTGATCTGCGGCGTCCCAGTCGCGGCGGCGCTGGTCCAGCAGTTGCTGCTGCCTTGGATGAAGAAGAAGATGAAGGTTTAGGAAAGGAGAACCCATGTGGAATCCGTTCAAAACGATCAGGAAAAAGATAGGCACCAAGATCAAAAAGACTGCCATCACAGCGGCCCTAGTTTCTGTATTGATGTGGGGTAGCGTCCAATTCAATATCCCCATTGCGAGTGATGCCGTCGAGGCTCTCGCGGCGGCGATCAGCGAAGTGGTGATCCAGGCGCTTAGCGCCCCTATTAGCCCGCCAGACGATGTGCCAGTCATAGAGGGGCAACCATAATGGATATCGTTGGACTCATCGACGGCAGCATGTCCGCCTCTTCGATGCTGTTCCTCTATTTGCTCGCGTCGTCAGCTGTTCAGGCGCTTCCCGAGCCTGATGTTGACGGCGGCAAGGTTTACGTTTTCCTATATCGCTTTTCCCATGCGGTAGTAGCGAACTGGAAACCGGCAACGAAGAAACTCGAAGTGAAAAAGGAAGCAATACCGGAATGAAAATCCTAGTCTCCATCTCCGAACTCGTCAAGATTAAGAAGGGCGGCAAGAGCGAAATCTATATCGTGGCTGGTGCGGCTGACAAGAACACGGCCAACGACGCCGATCAGCCCTTGACTACTGGCGGCTCAGTAGCGACCGAGGGCGGCGTCCAGATCATCACCACAGCCGTCTATACGGGGATCAAACAGGGCGGCTCGCTGAATCTAGCAGGCATTGGCATTCCTCTGTATCACGGCGACCCCGCCGGGGCACTAGCCATCGACTACCGCTTCATGGAGTCGGATGCGAAGGAACGTGGTTGGGGCAAGGCAGCACAGGCAATACTTGACGAAGAACTAGTGCAGGAGGGTATCACTGCCGTAGCTGGATTTGCATCACCTTTGATCGGTGCGGCACTAACTCCGCTGTTTTCTAAAATTGCCGAGATGCTTCAGGACAATGGAGATGACGATTTTGGCGGCGGGTCTTATTCGTCCGTTGGACCTCGCTATGACCTCGGAGTGGGCGAGACTGTGAGGGTTTATCCGATCTCAACAAACGAGATGCGCGGCCAATTGCGTGTCGAATTAATTGAGGACGCATCTGTAGTGGTCGAGTTATGAAA
>CAUZWH010000003.1:0-24885 GCA_963583675.1 Alphaproteobacteria bacterium | reverse complement strand
GCGAATAACTAGCGGTGATTTGGGGGGCCGCCCGGGATGGGTTGGCCCCCTTACTTTTTTCGGCGCTTGATCGGCCGGTCTAACGGTAGACCTCGCTGCGCCGTTCCAGCCAGCCGAAGGCCAAGGCACAGCTGTAACAAATTACGAAATACAGCAGGCCAACGAATATCCACACCTCGAAGACTTGAGTCGTAGAAATAGCGATCTCGTTGGCAAAAAAGGTCAGCTCCTGAATCGAGATCAGCGACACCAGCGACGAATCTTTGATCAAGATAATGAATTGACCAGCGAGCGGCGGTATCACCCGCTGCAAGGCCTGCGGCAGAACGACGTGACGCATGGTCTGAAAATACGAAAGCCCGACGCTGGCGCCAGCTTCGAACTGAGCTTTTGGAATCGCTTGAATTCCCGCGCGGACGATTTCAGTGACGTAGGCGCCCGAAAATAGCGACAGGCAAATAACGCCAGACAGGAAATTCGAAAAAAGTTTGGGCGGTGACGCCGTCCACTCGAGGATGGTGACCGTAGCCGGCGACGCGCTCCTGACAAATTCGTCGACCCCAAGCACTGGCATAATCTGGCTGGAGATAAAGAAATAGAAGATGAAGATGAAAACCAGGGGTGGAATGTTGCGAATCAGCTCGACATAGGCGCGGCTCAGCAATCGCGGGAAAAGCCGGGTGCTCGTCCGCATGACCCCCATGATACCGCCGATAATCGCAGCAAAGAAAAGGCTCCAGGCCGCCAAGCGAATAGTCGTCAGAACCCCCAATACAAAGAGATTGGGTACCAGGTCGCCGGTGCTTTCGTCGCGGCGGAATAGATAGCGGGGGATAACGCTCCAATCCCATTCGTACGCCAGCACCGAATCGACCTGGTAGAAAACGAAGGCGATGAGCGCGGCCACCGTCGACAAGATGATGGCGTCGAGTAGTTTGAAGCAGCGTTTTTGAGCGAGCGGGGGCATGGCTACTCGCGCCGCCGCACGCGGCGCTCCAGATAGCCGACAAACATGGAAAGACTGATCGTTATGACCAGATACATCGCAGCAATCGTGAGCCAAACTTCGAAGCTCATGAAGGTGTCAGCGATGATATTTCGCCCCTCGGTCGTTAGTTCGAATAAGGCAATCACGCTGACAATCGCGGAATGCTTGATCAGGTTAATCAGAACGCCGGTCATCGGCGGTAACATCAGGGGCACTGCCTGTGGCAATACGACATGGCGGTAGGTATTCGCGCGCGAGAGGCCGACGCTCGCTGAGGCTTCCCACTGACCGCGCGGTACGGAGTTGATTCCGGCGCGGATAATCTCCGAGGCGAAGGATCCCTCGAAGAAACTCAAGCACAGCACGCCCGTCCAAAAACGGTCGACGCCGATGATCGGTGAGATCACGAAATAGAACACCAGCATTTGCACCAGCAGCGGCGTGTTTCGCACTGACTCGAGATAAACCTTGCCAAGGATCTGTCCGGATATCGAATCCGACATTCGCAGCAGTGCGGTAATCAGGCCGATCGCAATGGTGAGGAACATCGAATAGATCGAGAGCTCGATCGTGGTAACGAGCCCGGTCATGAGCGGACCCCAGATCAGCTCGCCATCGATGACCTGCCAAAAGAACTTGGGCATGCGGTACCATTGCCAGTTGTAGCCCATGGCGTCCGCGCCACGGGCCGTCAACCAGACCAAGCCGCCTACGAGCACAACGAATTGGACGACGTCGAATGTCTGGCTTTGCCACCACTTGGCGCGCGGCAGCGCGATGCGCTCGGGCGGCTGCTCTCGGATGACGTCGGCGGACACTTGTGTAACCTCCCTGGTTTAACCTCACTGGGCCGCAAGACACTTCGTTCGCCACAACTTACGCTGTGACGAATGGCAATGCGTCCCCATTATAGGTAATCCGATTCAGCTTCGCTGAGCCCTTCGAGCACGAGAACATCAATGACTGACTCCAACGACATCACCGACGACGACCGGCGCGCTATCGCCGGTGTGAAAAGCCGTATCGAGGTCAAGATGAAACGGCTGCGTGAGATTGTTCCAACCGTTCTGGATCTATCGTGCCGCGAATGCGTTTTGCCGTCGACGTATGGTCACACGCTCGACGATAAAAACGATCTCCTGGCGCTATCGCATGATTTCGGGTTTGAGGATCTGGTCGTCGCCAATTTCTTCGATTTCCCCAACGTCGATGTTCAGTTCGTGCAAGACCTATCGGCCCGCCAGGTTAATCGCGACGGCCTGTTTGCGTTCGTCGTCGAGCCCTGGAATACCGGCACGGGTGTCTTTGAGCCCAGCTACGGTATGCGGCAAGTGCTCGAAGCGGGTATCCCCAACATCATACTTGATCTGGTGGTGAGCCCGAGCAATGTGGCGCGCCAGGGACGCACGTGTGAGCAGGTGTTGCTGGATATTGAGCGTGGTTTCGAGTTCATGCGCGAGCGCTTGCCCGCTGAGACAGCCCGGCGCGGTCGGATTTACGCCAACATTGCCGATTTCTTTGACGTTTTTGATGAAGATACCGATCAACTGCTCCGCGTTCTCAAACTGCTGGCCGCCAAGCCGATCGATACCTTGATGTTCGAAGATACACGCGGCACACACTTTCCGTTTCAAACCGAGGAAATCGTAGGGCTGCTACGGCGCTATTTTCCCGCACCGCGCAAGATCCTGGTTCATCCCCACGCGGCCAACGGTCTTGAAGACGCGACCGTGATCGACGCGTTGCTCGCTGGCGCCGATGGGCTGTGGGCGGCATTCACCCCGCACGCGGCACAAATTGGTCACGCTAGCTCGCTAATGCTGCTGTCCAATCTGCTGCGGGCCGGTAATCCACACGTCGAAAAGCTATTCAAGATGCCGGGGCTTACGTCGATCGCGCAACAGATGTGGAAGATCCACACCCGCGAGGGCATCGACAAAGACCAGCCGGTGGTCGGCGAACGTGCCTACCGTTACATCGATCGACTGTTCGAACAGGCCGACAAAGATTGCGACCTGCCACCCGATCGAATTGGCGCCCATGCGGGTTGGCGCCTGACGCCGGCCTGGTCACCGTCTTATACGATCGCGCGACGCCTTGAAGAGCTCGGCTATGCGCCCGCGATTGTGGAAAACGCCGGGCTATTGCAGGCGATGCGCGAGGCGATGTCCGATGCAAACGTCGATGGGCGTCATGCCCGCTTCGAAACAACCGAGGAGATCTCGGCAGCCCTCGCCGAGGCCCAGCGCCGGCTCGAAAGCCACAACAGCTAGGTCTGTGGCAACGCGTTTCTTAGTTTAGTCATGCCGGACTTGATCCGGCATCCATGGACACGGCAAAAGCGGTGTTCCTAGACCTCGCGTCAAGCGCGGGGCGATGAAAAAAATGTGTAGGTTACCGTTCAATCGCTCGACACGTTCACGCCGCGGAGTGCTTTCCCAAAATTTGAAACGCCTAACTCAAAAGGCGGCGTCGCGGCCGTCTGCTGTGACGACTTCGCGGGCGCTGGGATTTATCGATTCGCGGAACGGGATCTCAACGATCTCACCATCCACCGGTTGGCCCGCAGTTTCGGCATAAATGTCCGGCAAATGAACTTTAAGTTTGGTGCCGATCTCGCGGCTTTCCCAGGGTACGTCGCCCATGGCGATGTTGGTGTTGAGTTCGGGCGAGAACCAGGGCGAAGTGATGTAGCCGAAGGGATCGTCGCCGTTAGCCCCCGAGATCGGCCAAAAGTCCGGGGCGTATTCGTCGATCGGTTTGCCGCCCAGTTTGATGCCAATCAGGATTAGCTTGAATGACGGGTTGCCCGCCTCGACCTGGGCGCGCACTTCTTCAAGCCGTGTCTTGCCGATGTAATCGGCGGTTTTTTTACGCGGCACCTGGTAGCCGAGGTTGCATTGGAAGGGCAGGGTTTCGGCGTCCAGGTCCTAACCCCATGAGAGAATCCCGGCCGCGATTCGCCGGTGGTGCGCGGGCGCGATAACCATCAAGCTGTGCGCGGCCAGGGGAACTGTCCGATTCGCGCGAGGCTTTCGTCGTCGATGTCGAGCAGGCGTACCGGTCGCGGTTCGTAAATACGCGGCGCGGCGCGCATGAATACGTCGAAGACTTTCAGTTGCAGTTCTGCAACGACGGGAACATAGATGCGGAACGCTACGATTCCGAGCAGCAGCAGAAAAAGGCACGATGTAGTGCAGCGAGCTTTTAAATTTTGCCATTGTGCCTAGCACAGAACCTCGGCACCGCTACGGGGTTGCCGGAAAATCGCGGACATTACCGCAAACAATCACTATTTTATCAGATTCTTGCGACTAACGGAAAAGCCCGTACGCGACTCGATGATCGTTTTCTCGTCTCTTTGGTAGTATTCGGTTAGCTTTTTGGATCACGTTTTTCACCGCCACACGCGTGATGACCTTCCGGTCGCGGTTGCCGGCGACGGTATGTATATCGTCGATCGTGAGGGCCGCCGGTATTTGGACGGTTCCGGCGGCGCGGCGGTGTCGGCGCTCGGCCATAGCGATTCCGATGTGCGCCGGGCGATCAAAGCGCAGGTCGATAGTCTGGCGTTTGCCCATACCGGCTTCTTCACGACCGAGGTTGTTGAGGAACTGGCTGACAACCTCATTGCCAGCGCTCCACGAGGCATAGATCGGGTCTACTTCCTCAGCGGTGGCTCGGAGGGGATCGAAACCGCGCTCAAGATGGCGCGGCAATATTTCATCGAAATTGGCGAGCCCCGGCGCACGCACTTCATCTCACGCCGCCAGAGCTATCACGGCAACACGTTGGGCGCGCTATCGGTGGGCGGCAACATGGCGCGCCGCGCGCCATTTGCACCGTTGCTGTTCGATACCAAGCACATCTGCCCGTGCTACGCCTATCGCGAGCAACGCGACGGCGAGAACGAGAGAGCCTACGGGCTACGAGCCGCCAATGAGCTGGAGCAGGCCCTGCTCGAAGTGGGGTCAGACACGGTCATTGGATTTGTCGCCGAGCCGGTCGTTGGCGCCACGCTGGGGGCCGTTCCCGCAGCAGAAGGTTACCTGGCCCGGATCCGCGAAATCTGTGACCGTTACGGTGTGTTGCTGATCCTCGACGAAGTGATGTGCGGGATGGGGCGCACCGGAACCCTGCACGCGTGCGAACAGGATGGGGTGGCACCGGATCTGCTGATAAGTGCCAAGGGTCTTGGTGCCGGCTATCAGCCGATCGGCGCGGTTATGGTAGCGGCCAAGCTGTTTGATGCCTTCCGCGACGGATCCGGCTATTTCCAGCATGGCCACACATACATAGGTCACGCGACCGCTTGTGCTGCTGCGTTGGCGGTTCAGAAATCGATCGTCAAACGGGATCTGTTGGGCAACGTGCGCGCGATGGGCGCTGCTCTGGAGGTGGCGCTGCACGAGCGCTTCGGCAATCACCACCATGTCGGCGACATCCGCGGTCGCGGCTTGTTTCGCGGCATTGAGTTGGTTGCCGATCGCATCACCAAGGAACCATTCGATGCCGCGGCGGGTCTTCACACGCGCATCAAACGCGAAGCGATGGCACGGGAACTGATCGTCTATCCCGGTGGCGGAACGTTTGATGGCCAGCGCGGTGATCATGTTCTAATTGCACCGCCGTTCATAGCTGAGCAACATCACATCGACGGTATCGTCGATCGGCTCGGCGACGCGGTGGATGCCGCCATCACGAACCTGGGTAATTTATGATGAATACATCAGCTCCCGTTGTTATTGCGGTCGCCCCGACCGGGGCTCGCAAAACTAAAACAGACCATCCGAGATTGCCGATTTCGCCGAGTGAAATCGTCGCCGAGGCGGAGGCGTGCCTGGCTGCGGGTGTGTCGATGATCCATCTGCATGTTCGCGACGCTGATGATCAACACACATTGGATCCAGATATCTACCGAGTTGCTATCGATACGGTGCAGGGTGCGGTGGGCGACGCGCTCGTCGTGCAAATGACCACCGAAGCGGTCGGGCGCTATTCGGCCGGCGAACAGATCAATGCGGTTCAAGCGGTGACACCGGAAGCCGTCTCGATTGCGTTGCGCGAAATCGTGCCGGACACAGCGAGCGAGGATCGTGCCAGCGCATTTTTTCACTGGCTCAACGAACGCCAAGTGCTGGCGCAATTTATTCTCTATGCCCCTGAAGAAGTCGCGACTTATATCGGGCTCTGCGAGCGCGGGGTGATCTCCGGCAGGGAGCACAGCGTGCTCTTCGTGCTGGGTCGCTACACCACCGACCAGCAGTCTTCGCCAAGCGACCTTGACCCATTTGTCGAGCGCTATACCGAGCTGCAGGTCGGGGTGCCGTGGATGGTTTGCGCGTTTGGTAAGCAGGAAGCCGAGTGCATGGCCGCGGCGATCGAAATGGGCGGTCATGCCCGCGTCGGTTTCGAAAACAACCAATTGCGCCGCGATGGCAGCGACGCCGCCGGGAACGCAGACGCGGTCGCCGACGCGGCCGGTGCGGCCCGTGCGCTGGGCCGCCCGATCGCAAATGCCGCAACCGCGCGCGACGTGCTCGGCGGACGGTCAACGATGCCGGATTAACCGCGCGTCCGCGTTCCAAGTCGCCGACCCGTCGCCCACGGCCGCTACCCGTCTTAGAGTGGAAACAGATAAATAGAATAAGGAGGACGTTACCGTGAAAAAATTAGCTCTAACTGTCATCGCTGCAGCCCTTGCCGGAGGCGCATTTGTGCTCGCGTCGCCTGCTGAAACGCAGGCCCAGCAAAAGTTCATTACCATTGGTACCGGCGGCGTGACCGGGGTGTATTACCCGACCGGCGGCTCCATCTGTCGGCTCGTCAACAAGGACCGCAAGATGCATGGCATCCGCTGTACCGTCGAAAGCACGGGCGGTTCGGTCTACAACATCAACACGATTCGGGCCGGCGAACTCGACATGGGCGTCGCTCAGTCGGACTGGCAATTCCACGCCTATAATGGATCCAGCAAGTTTAAAGCCAAGGGTGCATTCAAGGGATTGCGCGCAGTGTTCTCGGTTCATCCGGAGCCCTTCACCGTCGTCGCGCGCGCCGACTCCGGGATCAAGAATTTCAACGATCTCAAAGGCAAACGGGTCAACATCGGCAATCCGGGTTCGGGCCAGCGCGGCACCATGGAAGTTGTGATGGAGGCCCTAGGATGGTCGAAAAGCGACTTCGCTCTTGCGTCCGAGCTTAAATCCTCAGAGCAATCATCAGCCCTGTGCGACAACAAGATTGACGCCATGGTGTTCACGGTTGGCCACCCGAGCGGATCGATCAAGGAAGCGTCGTCGTCGTGCGATAGCGTTATCGTCGAAGTCTCAGGGGCGGCGATCGACAAGCTCGTGAACAACAACTCCTACTACCGCTTTGCGACGATTCCCGGCGGGATGTATCGCGGCAGCCCCAGCGATGTGAAAACATTTGGCGTTGGTGCAACGTTCGTAACGTCGACCGATGTGCCGACCGACACGGTCTACACCGTGGTTAAAGCCGTGTTTGAGAACTTTGATCAATTCAAGAAACTGCACCCTGCGTTTGGCGTGTTGCAGAAAAAACAGATGGTCAAGGACGGTCTATCGGCTCCGCTCCACGATGGCGCAGCCAAATACTACAAAGAAGCCGGCTTGATGTAATCGAAGGCTCGGGAGCGGCAGGTGCCGCTCCCGTTTCTTTCCGCAGATACCCCCGCAGGCCTACTGGTGCGTCGTGGCTTAACCGCGCCGCTGCACAACGAGTCACCGCTATTACTGCGAGATAGGGATAACGTAGCTGTACTGGCCCACCTGTAGCGACGCGTGAGGCGGGCAAGGGGGACCGACGCATGAGTGACTCAGCTGTAGACCAAGAGAGCCTCGACGCGGCCGACTCGATTGTTGCCGAGGCCAATACCGGCGGCCGCAGTCCGAGCGGCGTGTCCGCGAAAGTTCTGCTGATCGTCCCGTTCATCTGGTCTGTGTTCCAGCTTTGGTATGCATCGCCGCTGCCGTTCATGCTGCGGGTCGCCGTGCTCAACGACACCGAAGCACGTGCCATCCATCTGGCGTTCGCAATATTTCTAGCCTTCCTCTCATTTCCGGCGTTGAAACGTTCGCCACGTCATTTCATCCCGATCCAAGACTGGGTATTGGCAATTGTCGGCGCCCTCGCCGCGGCTTACCTCTTTTTATTCTACGAGGCGCTATCGGATCGTCCCGGTGACCCCACCACTTACGATGTCGTCGTCGCGGTTATCGGAATGGTGATTTTGCTCGAAGCGACTCGTCGTGCCCTGGGCCCACCGCTAATGGTCGTAGCGTGCGTGTTTCTCTTCTACACATTTGCCGGCCCGTTGATGCCAGACATCATTGCCCACAAAGGGGCCAGCTTGAACAAGGGCATGTCCCACTTCTGGCTCTACACCGAAGGGGTTTTTGGTGTCGCTCTTGGTGTTTCAACCAGCATGGTGTTTTTGTTTGTGTTGTTTGGCTCACTGCTGGAGCGCGCGGGAGGCGGCAACTACTTCATCCGCATCGCCTTTGCCTCACTCGGCCATATGCGCGGCGGTCCGGCCAAGGCAGCTGTTATCTCGTCGGCGCTGACCGGGCTGATCTCTGGATCGTCGATCGCCAATGTGGTGACCACGGGCACGTTTACGATCCCGTTGATGCGGCGCGTTGGCTTTTCGGCCGAAAAAGCTGGTGCGGTCGAAGTGGCGTCATCGACCAACGGCCAGTTAACCCCACCCATCATGGGCGCGGCGGCATTTCTGATGGTTGAGTTCGTCGGCATTTCGCTGGTGGAGGTGATGAAACATGCTTTCCTGCCGGCGATCATCTCCTACATCGCCCTGGTTTATATCGTTCACCTAGAGGCGGTGAAGGCGGATATGAAGGGTTTGCCGCGGGCAACTGAATCACCCCTGATACAGAAGATGATCAGTTTCGTCGTCACGATCATCGGTCTCATCGTCCTGTGCGGTGCCGTCTATTACGGGCTTGGCTGGCTTAAGCCGGTTGCCGGTAAGGCGACACCGTGGATCGCGACCGTATTGCTGTTCGTCGCCTATATTGGCTTGGTCTGGTACGCCACGCGCGTTCCTGAACTCAGCACCAGCACCGACATCACGGTTTGCCCGGAAACCGGTCCCACCGTGAAAGCCGGCCTCTATTATCTGCTGCCGGTTGGCGTACTGGTCTGGTGCCTAACGGTCGAGCGGCTGTCACCTGGATTGTCGGCTTTCTGGGCGACCGTGTTCATGATCATCATCGTGGCGACCCAGCGGCCGCTCCTGGCCTACTTTCGTCAAAGCGGCGACCTCACGGCGGCGGCAATGCAAAGCCTCGACGACGCTAGGGACGGTATGATCTCGGGTGCGCGCAACATGATCGGCATCGGTGTTGCCACCGCTACGGCGGGCATCATCGTTGGTACGATTACGCTTACCGGGATAGGTCAGGTGATGACGGAGTTCGTTGAATTGATCTCCGGCGGCAGCCTTATTCTCATGCTGGTATTTACCGCGGTGATCTGCCTGATCCTCGGTATGGGCCTGCCGACCACCGCCAACTACATCGTTGTGTCGTCGCTGATGGCGCCGGTGATCGTCGATCTCGGTGCCGCTAGTGGTCTGATCGTCCCGCTCATCGCGGTCCATCTTTTCGTGTTCTATTTCGGCATTCTCGCCGACGATACACCGCCTGTGGGGCTGGCCGCATTCGCGGCCGCGGCAATCTCGGGCGGAGATCCGATCAAGACCGGTATCCAAGGCTTCACCTACGATATTCGCACCGCGATTCTGCCCTTCATGTTTATCTTCAATACCCAGTTGCTGATGATTGGCATCGACAACGTTTTTGACTTTTTCCTCACGATAATCACCGCGGTCCTGGCGATGCTTGCGTTTGCGGCAGCGACGCAGGGCTACTTCCTGGTCAAGAACCGGATCTGGGAGACCGTCGTTCTAGTCCTGGTCGCCTTTACTCTATTCCGGCCAGGGTTTTGGTGGGACATGGTCTATGAACCGATCGTGTCGTCCGATTCGACGCAGATCTTTGAGGTGGCTGAGCGCTCTCCACCCGGCGCCGATATTCAGCTTAGCGTGACCGGCGTCTCCATCGAGGGAGAGGAGGTGAGCAAAGTCGTGGTGCTACCACTTGGCGATGCCGGGCCTGGTGCCGATCGGCTGAATAATGCTGGGTTTGAAATCCGTAAAGAGGACGGGAAGGTCTTTATTGATAACATCGTCTTCGGCAGTGCGGCCGAGAAAGCGGGCCTCGACTTCGATCTTGAGATCTCGGCGATTCTTCTTGCGGCTGACCGCCCGCCCAAGCAACTGATGTTCATTCCCGCGATCATCCTTTATTTGCTCGTATTCATGATGCAGCGTCCGCGGCGACCACGCGATCCGGCTCCGGCAACGGCGTAAGGGAGCAAACAATATGTACAACAACATTCTCCTGACCGTTGACCTAAACGAAGAGAGTTCCTGGACTAAGGCGCTGCCGGTCGCGGTCGAATACTGCAAGGCGTTTGGGGCGCATCTTCATGTGATGTCTGTCATCCCCGACTTTGGCATGCCGATCGTGGCAAGCTACTTCCCTGAGGGTTTTGCCAAGAAGGCGCTAGCGGAGAGTAAGAAACACCTCGACGCGTTCGTAAAGGACAAGGTGTCCGAGGATGTACACGCGGAGACAATCGTTCGCCAAGGCACGGTCTACGAGGTGATCCTCGCGGTTGCTGACGGCATTAATGCCGACCTTATTGTGATGGCGTCACACCGGCCTGAACTTAAGGATTACCTGCTCGGTCCTAACGCGGCTCGCGTTGTCCGCCACGCCGATCAGTCGGTGCTCGTCGTGCGTTAGGTCGCGATCTGGCGCGCCTATAGATAGCCGAGGTCGCGCCAAACGGCGTAGTTCTGGCGGAAGTTGGACAGCGATGTGGCTGCGCGTTTGAAGTTTGGGTCCTTGGCGGATTCTTCGCCAACCACTGCCAGCCACTGTTTCCGGAACTGGGCCAGAAGACCCGGCGACCACGTATGGAACTGAACACCGGCGGCTCTAAAGTCGGCTAGAATGCGGGCCTGAGCGGCTTCACTCTCCGCCAGAGTGTGCTGCAGATTGTCGCCACATCCGGTTTCGATCAACAGTCTCTGTTGATCGCTTAGCGCGTCCCATTTTTCGCGGCTGATCAACAATTCAACCAACGTCGCCTGTTGATGCCAGCCGGGGAAGTAATAGTGTCCGGCCACGCGGTCGAAGAAATGCTGGGCATCGATGGCCGGTGTCGCGTATTCCGCAGCGTCCAACGCACCGGACTCCAGTGCTTCATAGACGTCGCCACTGGGTAAGGTCGGCACAGCGCCGAGTTTTGCGAGGACTCGGGCGCCAAGTCCATAATAGCGGACCTTCAGCCCGCGGAAGTCTCGGACAGACTTTATTTCCTTGCGGAACCATCCTGATGCGTCGGCCGAAAGCACGGCGCACGGCATACCTCTAACGCCATAGGCTGCGTAGATATCGTCGTAGATTTCTTGTCCGCCGCCGAATTCCAGCCAGGCGAGAAATTCGCCGGGCGGTGGACCGAACGGAACGCCGCTGAAGAAGGAAGCAGCCGGTATTTGATTGCTCCAATAAGTTGATAATGCCCAGCCGGCGTCAACGTCACCGTTTCGCACGGCGTCAAAAACTCCGGCGACCGGAACCGAACCGCCGGGTTCGACAAATTGAACAACAAACTGGCCGTCCGAGAGTTTTGAAACCATGTCAGCAAAACGCCGGCCACCGGTTCCAAGTTGCATGACGTCGCCTTGAAAAGCGCTCGCCATCCGCCAAGTCACAGCCATTTCTTCAGACGCCGCCGCTTTTGCAGATTGCTGCGAGGGCGCTTCGACGTTGGACGTCGGCCGCAACGAGAACGATCCCAATCCGATTAATACGCCGATCACCAACCCAAACATCACCCCATAGGCAATCTTGGTCGTGGTGCCGGTGTACCCGGAGGTTGTGAAGTTCGAGGTTTTGGACCCAGCGCCCTGATCGGTCGGTGGCGTCGTGGTTGATTTCGGGTCCGACAGCGGCTTCTCGCCGCTGCCACTCGCATCTCGCGAATCGCTCATAATAATGTCTTGATAGTTCCCAGGCTTGGTGGTCGCAGTCTATCGACGGTAGAAACGGTTGCCAATCGCCGCCGCGTCCGACAAGAGCTGTTCTTGAACGACCCACGCTGGTCATGCATGCTCATGGCGGCGGGCCAGCGTGGCACAAGGGTAGGTATAATGGTCGCTGGAACGGCGCAACTAGAAACGGTGGAGTCCAGCGACGAACTTCTCGTCGCCGCGCGCGGACGCTGGGATATCACCAGCGTTGCGCCAATCGAGCAACGTTTGCGCGAACTGCGGCCGGGTCCGACGGTAGCAATCTCGATCGATCTCGCCCAGTTGGAGGGGCTAGATACTATCGGTGCATGGTTGTTGTACCGGACGCAGCGAGATTTGCGCGTGGCCGGATTTACGGCCGAGTTTCGAAACGCGAGCGCGGATCATCTCCTCCTAATTGAGGAGGTTTCAGCCAATGATCAACCATGCGAGATCGAACCATCCCGGGGCAGCCCGCTCCTCAATGTCATTCGGCACGTCGGGGCAGGGACCACAGACATCGCCGCGGAAACCGCTGAGCTCCTAGGATTTCTCGGCAACATCGTGGCGGCCACAGCGCATGTGCTTGCGCGACCGAGACGGTTGCGTTTTACCTCGCTCGTTTATCACATGGAAGAAGTGGGTCTGAATGCGATCCCGATCGTCTGTCTGATCTCGTTCCTGATCGGCGTCGTTCTCGCCTATCAAGGGGCGACCCAGCTGCGCCAGTTTGGCGCGGAAGTTTTCGTTGTTGATCTGGTCGCCATCTCCATCTTGCGCGAAATCGGTATTCTGCTAACGGCGATCATAATCGCCGGTCGATCGGGCAGTGCCTTTACTGCGCAAATCGGGTCAATGAAGGTGAATGAGGAAGTCGACGCGATGCGAACGCTGGGCCTCGATCCGATAGAGATACTCGTTCTCCCGCGGGTTTTGGCGCTGGTCATTTCGCTACCGTTGCTGACGTTTATCGCTGATCTCATGGGCCTGTTCGGCGGCGGACTGATGGCCTGGATAACGCTCGATATATCGCCGGCCGTTTACATCGAGCGCTTGAACCAATCGGTCGGTCTGTGGAGTTTTTTTATCGGACTGATCAAGGCGCCCGTCTTTGCCTTCATCATCGCCATGATCGGTTGCTTTGAAGGGCTGAAAGTCGTCGGCAGTGCGGAAAGCGTAGGTCAGCAGACAACCCGAGCAGTGGTCGAGGCAATTTTTCTAGTCATCGTGTTCGACGCTATTTTCTCGATTTTCTTTGCTTTCGTCGGGGTCTGATGTGGTGGACAACGCCGAGGTCATAATCAAAGTTCGTGGCCTAACGAATCAGTTCGGGCGACAGGTCGTTCACGACGCTCTCGACCTCGATGTTCGCAAAGGGGAGATTATCGGTGTCGTGGGAGGATCCGGGACGGGGAAGTCCGTTCTCCTGCGCACGATTGTTGGACTGAACCGCCCGATCGCGGGAACAATCGAAGTATTCGGCCAAGACGTTGAGAAACCAATCCTCGGCGAGGATCAGCGAAGACCTCAGCAACGGTGGGGCGTGCTGTTTCAAGACGGGGCTCTGTTTAGCTCGCTAACAGTGGCCCAGAATATTGAAGTGCCGATCAAAGAGCACACGGACGTCCCGCAGACGCTCATGAATGAGATTGCGGCCTACAAGATAAGCTTGGTTGGACTTGCCGCCGACGCCGGTGCCAAATACCCGTCCGAACTTTCCGGCGGCATGCGCAAACGAGCCGGTCTGGCGCGGGCGCTTGCCCTCGATCCCGACATACTGTTCCTCGACGAACCGACTGCTGGACTCGATCCGATCGGAGCTGCGGCGTTTGATGAACTCATCAAGCGCCTCAGGCGGGCCCTTGGTCTTACGGTTTTCATGGTGACTCACGATCTGGACAGCCTGCACGCGATCTGCGACCGTATCGCGGTTCTTGCCGACAAAAAGGTGCTGCTCACGGGTTCCATGGGCGAGATGCTGGCGTGTGACCACCCCTGGGTGCATGACTACTTCCACGGCCCCCGTGCTCGCGCGGCCCAGATCGCCTAGGAAATTTCATTGGAAACCAAAGCGAGCCACCTCGTCATCGGAACGTTCGTTCTTATCGTTGTCGCGGGTATTTTTGGCTTTGTCATCTGGCTTGCGAAGCTGCAAATTGATCGCGAGTTTTCCGAGTACTTTGTCTATTTTGACGGTGCGGTAAGCGGCCTGAGCGACGGCGCCGATGTGTTATTCGATGGAATACCGGTCGGCAGTGTTGAAGACATCCGAATTGACCCCGACAACAACGGGCGCGTGCGCGTCCACGTGGAGATCGACGCCAATACACCAATACGGGAGGATTCGATCGCCGTTTTACAGCTCAAGGGGATCACTGGTGTTTCGCAATTATTGATAGAAAGCGGGACGCAAGAAAGCCCAATGTCGAAACCTACGCCGGAGCGGCCTATTCCAGAAATTGCCTCCAAACCATCTCAGTTTGAGCAGATTTTCGAAGGTGCGCCGGAGGTTGTCGCAAGCCTTCTTGAGCTGATCACGCGCGCCAATAATTTTCTCAATAACGAAAATCGGCAGGCCATATCCAATATTCTCGGCGACATTAATACGCTTACGACCGCTATCGCCGGTCGAACCGCCGACCTCGATACGTTAATAACCAATCTACGCGATACGACCGGAAATATTAGCGATGCCGCGGGATCGGTAAGCGTAATCGCCGATGACCTGCAGACCCTGGTCAAAGATGCCAACCACACGCTGGCGCTGACACGCGGCGCGCTTGTCAACGCCGATAAATTGTTGGATGAGGATGTTCGTGCACTGTTTATTGAGGCACGCCGAACGAGTAAGGCAGCTACCCGGCTTACCGATGAAGCGGGTTCGTTGGTTGCTGAGAACAGGCGTCCGTTGAATGAATTTGCGACCGAGGGGCTGAACGACTTCACCGGGTTGGTACGTGAAATGCGAGAACTCGTAGCGGCATTGACACGCGTCTCCGAGAAAATCGAATCGGATCCGGCGCGCTTTTTCTTCGGCGACTCACAGCAAGGTTTCCAAGCCCAATGATCGCGTTTCGATCTCAACCGAGTTTTAGATCTCTTCGCTCTAAGTTGGCGTTAGCGACTGCGATCCTTTGTGTTGCGACGTTGGCTGGCTGCGGGCTACCCCTCCCCGGACAGGGAGAAGCACCGAAGCTCTTTACGCTGTCGCCAAAGAGTACGTTCGATCAAGCGTTACCCCGGGCGGACTGGCAACTGGTCGTGGATATTCCGGTCGCGGCCGGCGGCCTCAACACGAACCGCATCGCCCTGCAAACCAAGCCCATTGAGATGCAGTACTACGCGCTTGCGCAATGGACCGAAACCGCACCGCAAATGGTGCAGACCCTTCTCGTCGAATCCTTTGAAAACACTGGCAAGATTGTCGCTGTTGGGCGTCAAGCGATTGGCCTTCGCTCGGACTTCAATCTAAAGAGCGAGTTGCGCGAGTTCCAGGCGGAGTACTTGGCGGGGGCCAAAGTTCCTACTATCCGGGTACGCGTTAACGCCAAGGTCATCCGCCAACCCCAACGCACGATCATCGCATCTCGCAATTTTGAGCACCGCGTTGTCTCGGGGGGCAGCGGTATGGATGACGTTGTAGTAGCGTTCGATGAAGCTCTCGGAAAAGTACTCAAAGAGATTGTCGAGTGGACGCTCAGCAATACATCGTAAGCCCGGAGTCGCATCTCTCTTTAGATCATTTGTCGTCCACCAATCTCGTCCTCTATAGGGAGACATGTCCTATCTCCAGATAAGAGGCCACCGCCTTGAATGTGCGTGGTTCGGCCCTCGCCAAACCTCCCGCCCGACTCTGGTACTGCTCCACGAGGGTTTGGGATCGATCGGTATGTGGGGCGATTTTCCAAACGCGCTAAGCGAGGCTACCGGCCTGACGGTCTTCGCGTATAGCCGGCATGGTTACGGCGGCTCCGATCCTTTGACCGAGGGCTTCGGCGTAAACTACATGCACCAAGAAGCGTTGACGATTTTACCGGCCGTCCTTGATGAAGTGGGGATCGATCAACCAATTCTGTTCGGCCACAGCGACGGTGCGTCGATAGCGCTGATCTATGCAGGGGGCAATTCCGATCCTCGCCCGCTCAAACTTGTGCTCGAAGCTCCGCATGTTTTTGTCGAGGATATTTCGATCTCTGGAATCGAAGCAGCGCGAAAGGGGTACCAAGACGGTCGCCTGCGTGCTGCCCTTGAACGCTACCACGGCGCCAACACTGATCGTGTTTTTTGGGCGTGGAATCGGATTTGGCTCGATCCGGCTTTCCGGTCGTGGAATATCGAACCCTGCCTTTCTTCGATAGGGGTCCCGATACAAATTATCCAAGGTCGAGATGACGAATATGGAACGCTAGCTCAGGTTGAGGCGATCGCGGGTCGATGTGTAGGACCAATCGAGACAGTGTTGTTAGAGGAATGCGGCCATTCCCCACATCGAGCCCAGCGCGACAACGTTATTGAAAACGTTGCGCGCTTCGTTTGCTGAGCGGGGCGGACGAGAGGAGTCGATCCGTTGTGCTCGCTCCGGCAAACGCCCTGGGCTAAGTTTCCGCATGGCGATCTTGCGCCCAACCACCGCACAGCGCCGGTATTTGCGGCGTGGCTTGAAACAACCCGGCGGCAAGCTGCCGTTATTCGACGAGCACGGCCAGCAGATCAGCATGGAAACCATTCGCGCGTGCATCAGGCATGGATGGGCGGAACCGTGGTTCGCGAATCCGATCAAGCCGGACTGGCTGGTGTGCAAACTCACGGTCGAGGGACGATCTGCGATTGAAGAACGTCGCATTGGAGGCAAGTAAATGCTGACCGGAACCATCGGCGATTTAGTGCTACCCGCCGCAATATTTCTAGGTATTCATATTTGCGTCTCGGGGACTCCGTTGCGTGGAGCTGTCGTTCGCACAATCGGTATGCGGGCTTACCTCGCGCTGTTCTCGCTCACCTCACTGGCTGGGTTGGTATGGATGATCCTAGCCTATCGGGACGCTCCTTTTATCCCGATTTGGCACGCGCCAGTGTTTGCGTGGGTCGGCATTCTGGTTATGCCGGTTGCATTGATATTTGCGATTGCGGGCTACACGACGAAGGGCCTAACCGCGTCCGGCCCAGGCATAGCCAGCCTCGAAGATCGTGACCTAGCCATAGGAATCGGCAAGATCACGCGGCATCCTTTGTTTATGGTCCGTCGTTTTATGGTCAGCGGCTCACTTGCTGGTCAATGGCGATATCGCATCACTCATCATGTTCGGTGCTTTTCTTGTCCTTGGACTTGTTGGTCCGCATTCCATCGATGCTAAGCGGCGCAAGAACGATCCCGATGGGTGGGCGCGGGTTGCAGCGGTAACGTCAAACTTACCCTTCGCGGCAGTACTTACCGGTCGCACGCGTATCTCTTTGAGTGAAATCGGATGGTGGCGAACCGCAGCTGCCGCGCTCGTCTACGTAGCGCTCCTTATTGGACACGGCTGGATCTTCGGTGCGCCAGTCCTGAACTAAGATTTTTTAAACTGCGAGGTTGACAAGGACTTAATGACGTCCAATATTTAACCGAATAGTTAAATATTCCAGTAAACCGTTTTCATGGCGTGGCGCGCGGCTCGCACGGTATTCACCAATTGCCTAAGATAAACCGGAGTTTCGCGAGCGTCGATTAGCGGCATTTGCGCCATTAACCATGCCCCAGCCAGTAACCGTTGCGATCGTCGGTTCCGGCCCCGCCGGATTCTACACCGCCGAATCACTTATTAAGTCGGACCTCATTTGTGAGATCGACATCATCGATCGCCTGCCCACGCCGTATGGATTGATCAGGGGCGGGGTCGCGCCCGACCATCAGACCACTAAGAACGTCTGGCGACGCTACGAGAAAACCGCGCTCCACGAACAGGTCAAATTCTATGGCAACGTCGAGGTCGGTCGCGATGTCAGTATTGATGACCTTCGCGAGCGCTATGATGCGGTGGTGCTGGCGATTGGCTCTGCGTTAGATCGACCACTCGGCATTCCTGGCGAGGATAAGGTTGGCGTCTTCGGTGCCGCCGCCTTTGTTGGCTGGTACAACGGCCATCCTGACTTCCGTGATCTCAATCCAGATCTCAACATTGGTACTGCCGCTGTCATCGGCGTGGGTAATGTCGCAATCGATGTAGCCCGGGTGCTCGCAAAGACGCCCAGCGAAATGGCCGAGACCGATCTCGTGGATTACGCGGCTAAGGCGGTCCACAGCTCGCCGCTTACAGACGTGTATATGTTTGGCCGTCGTAGTGCGGCCGACGCGAAGTTTACCAACAAAGAACTCAGAGAAATGGGGGAACTCGAGAACAGCGTTCCGATCGTCGATCCCGCGCAAATTCCGGGTGAAGTGACCGGTGAGATGTCCGATCGTGATCGCCGGCTAACCGTGAAAAACCTCGACACCTTTCGTGAGTTTTCGCAGCGCGACGCGGATGAAAAACCAATCCGCGTTCACTTCCAGTTTCTCGCGTCGCCGGTCGAAGTATTGGGCGGTGAAAGGGTGGAGGGACTCCGCCTGGAGAAGAACGAAGTTGTCGACGGGCGCGCGCGTGGGACGGGTGAGTTTTTTGAGATCGAGTGCGGTCTTGTGTTGCCATCGATCGGTTACAGCGCTGATCCGATCAACGGCATACCGTTCGACGAGCGCGCCGGAACAGCAAAAAGCGACAACGGCCGCATCGAAAAAGGGTTTTACGCGGTGGGCTGGATTAGGCGCGGGCCGACCGGCGTAATCGGTACAAACAAGCCTGACGGCGAAGCCGCATTCCATCAAATTGAAGAGGATTTCCCCGAGGGAGCGAAACCAGGTCGGTCGGCGTTTGGTACCCTATTGGAGGAACGCGGTGTCCGCGCCGTCACGTTTGACGATTGGAAGAAAATTGAAGCGGCGGAAATCGCCAACGCCGTGGGAAAAGCACCGCGCAGGAAGTTCTCCGAAATAACGGAAATGCTCGCCGTGTTGGATGCCTAAGGCGACGCGAAACCATCAACATTTATGCGGTTGCAGACGTGCTGTCGTTAGCAATGGCTAAGACGATGAGATATCGTGCGGTCGCTCGCACGTTCCAAAAGAGGTATCTCGCTAAAGTGATCGGTTTCGGTCGGAAGGTGCGCTATGAATACCCAGAATAATTCTTTTCTGAAGGGATGAAGCAGTGAGTACCGCACTCGAATTGGAGCGGGTGGATACGCCTCGCGAGGAACGGGAGTCGGTCGTTGTTCGGTTCGCCGGGGACTCCGGCGACGGCATGCAGTTGACGGGTGGCCAGTTCACTTTGGCAACCGCCCTTGCCGGAAACGATCTAGCGACTTTCCCGGATTTTCCGGCCGAGATTCGCGCGCCGATTGGCACGACTTACGGCGTTTCCGCGTTTCAAATCAACTTCGGTGGTCGCACGATCAAAACGGCAGGCGATGCGCCCGACGTTCTGGTGGCGATGAACCCGGCGGCACTTAAAGTGAATATCGGCGATCTCCGCGAGGGGGGATTGGTCGTCGTCGATTCGGGCACGTTCAATGAGCGCAACTTGATAAAGGCGGGTTTCGCTGGAAACCCTCTCGAGGACAGTTCGCTGGATCCATTTCGAAAAATCGAAATTGATATATCCAAGCTTACGCTACAGGCCCTCAAGGAATCCGGTCTTAACAAGAAAGAATCCCTGCGCTGCAAAAATCTGTGGACGCTGGGATTGGTTTACTGGTTATTCGGTCGCGATAGACAAGCCACGGTCGATTGGCTTAACGAAAAGTTTGCCAAGCGCCAAGATCTCGCCGATGCGAATATTGCGGCCCTCAACGCGGGGCACGCGTTCGGCGAGACAGCGGAAATGCCGGATGGCATTACTGCCTACATCGTCCCGCCGGCCGATATCGCTCCTGGCCACTATCGCAACATCACCGGATTCGAGGCGATGGCGTGGGGCTTAGCGGCAGGATCGATTCTGTCAAAGCGCCCGCTGATGTTTGCGTCCTATCCGATAACACCGGCATCGACGCTGCTGCACGTGTTGGCGACGATGAAAGAATTCGGGATTACGACATTTCAAGCCGAGGACGAAATCGCGGCGGTCTGCGCGGCAATTGGCGCGTCATTCGCAGGATCGATTGGTATTACGTCCAGCTCCGGCCCTGGGGTCGCGCTGAAAGGAGAGGGTATCGGTCTCGCCATCACGACCGAGCTGCCGTTGATAATTGTTAATTCGCAGCGCGCCGGACCGTCGACCGGCATGCCGACGAAGACGGAACAATCTGACCTCTATCAATCGGTCTACGGCCGCAATGCAGATGCGCCGCTTGTCGTTTTATCGTCGCGCTCGCCGTCGGATTGTTTCGAGGTCGCTATTGAAGCGGTGCGCTTGGCGCTCAAATACATGACACCAGTCATTCTTTTGACAGATGGATATATCGCCAACGCCGCCGAGCCTTGGCAGATTCCGGATATCGATACGCTCGCACCGATGCCGGTCGAACTCCGTACTGACCCTGAAGGATTCCATCCGTCCCTGCGCGACGCGGAGACACTGGCGCGCACATGGGCGATCCCAGGTACGCCGGGTTTGGAGCATCGGATTGGCGGAATCGAAAAGGACTACAATTCCGGCCACATCTCTTACGATCCCGAAAATCACCAACTCATGACCGACACGCGCGCCGGCAAGATCAACGGGATCGCCAATGATATTCCGGCACAAAGCGTCGAAGCCGGTCCCGACGAAGGGCCGCTTGCGGTGGTCGGCTGGGGTTCGACCTACGGACCGATTAGCCGCGCCGTCAACAATCTGCGCGACGAAGGCATTAACGTCAGTCACATCCATATTCGGCATATTTGGCCATTGCCGTCCAATCTCGGTGATTTGCTGGGCCGCTTTGACAAGGTTTTGGTGCCGGAGATGAATAATGGGCAACTGCTCACAGTCCTGCGAAGCGAGTATCTCGTTCCCGCGGAAGGGTTGAATAAGGTATCCGGTCAGCCCTTTAAGATTGGCGAAATCGAGCAAGCGATCCGCGAGCGAGTGGAGAACTAAAATGAACGTTGTTCCCGAGAAACTTACAGCGAAAGACTTTACGACCGATCAGGAGGTGCGGTGGTGCCCGGGTTGCGGTGACTATGCCATTCTCAAAAGCGTTCTCGGTGTTCTTCCGGAGATCAATGTACCGCGCGAGAATATCGTTTTCGTCTCCGGAATTGGCTGCGCGGCGCGGTTTCCCTACTACGTCAAAACATATGGTTTTCATTCGATTCACGGTCGAGCGCCGGCGTTTGCAACCGGAATTAAGCTCGCTAATCCCGAACTCGATGTGTGGGTGGTCGCTGGCGATGGCGATAGCCTCAGCATAGGTGGCAACCATCTACTCCACCTGCTACGGCGCAATGTCGACGTTCAATTTCTGCTGTTCAACAATGAGATTTATGGGTTGACGAAGGGGCAGAATTCTCCGACGTCGCGTAAGGGTACGCGAACCCCATCGACCCCGATGGGTTCACTCGCAAGTCCGGTTTCTGCGTGCGTCTTCGCGCTTGGTGCCGGTGCTCGCTTCGTTGCCCGCACCGTTGACACGATGCAAAAGCATTTGCCGCCCGTGCTCATGCGCGCGCACGATCATACCGGCACATCGTTTGTCGAAATCATACAAAACTGCATTGTCTACAATGACGGTGTGTTTGATTATTTCACCGACAAATCTGCGGCCGCTGAGAATCAGATTCACGTCGAACATGGCGCCCCCCTGCTTTTTGGCAGCGACGGCAACAAGGGACTGAGAGTTGATCCGACGACGTTGGACCTTGAAGTCATTGTCGTTGGTGAGAACGGCGTAATCGAAAACGATGTTCTGATTCATAACGAGACAAATCGTACGCTGGCCGGATTATTGTCCCGCATGGAACCGCCGGACTTCCCGAAGGCGATGGGCGTTATTTATTGTGATCCAGCGCCAACTTACGATACCGAACTCCATGCCCGCGTTAGCGCCGCGCGTGTAGATGACATGGAAGCGACGTTTAACGATCGACTCCGCAAGGGTCATACCTGGACCGTATAAATGACTCGATGTAACAAGAGAACAATCCCTGCCAACGCGACGGGGTTTGGCGGGGTTTAAAGTTAGGGAGCGGGATACAGTGCGCGGTTCGGATGGCGAACGAGTTTTCCTATAGCTTTGATCGGTTCTCGATTCTAGTCGTTGAGGACAACGGCGATATGAAGATGCTTCTGTCGTCGGTGCTCAAGGACCTGGGAATCGGGCGAGTTGAAGCAGCTTCGGACGGTGGCGAGGCAGTCGAGTTCCTCAAACTTGTCGCCACCGATCCCTTGCGGGCGGGGATTCAAATGCTCGATATGATTGTTTCGAACTGGCAGATGGCGCCGATGGATGGGCTCGAATTGTTGCGGTGGGTGCGTCGAAACAAAGAATCGCCCGACCGCTTCATACCCTTCGTGTTGGTCACCTCATTTGCTGATCTTTCCAGGTTCAAGCAGGCACGTGACGCCGGCGTTACCGAGTTCATGGCCAAGCCCTACAAATTGCAACGCTGTGCGATCGGGTTCTCGCCGTCGTCGAACGGCCGCGCCAGTATGTCTCGACCGCTAAGTTTTTCGGCCCAGATCGATGCCGCCGCGCGGATGAGGTCGAGGGCGTCGAACGCCGGACGATCGACGAGGAGGAAGATGTCGTCTACGAGGCAGAGTCTTAGGAATGGCGGGTAAAGAGCCGGATAAATGGAGCGAAAGTCGCGATCGCGTCCGCTACTATCGATCGGTAGGCGGTTGTTTGGCTTGACGTTGGCGACATAAAGCCCGGGAACTTGTTCACTGAGGAGCTTGGTCGTCGCACGCGGACCAAACAGGCTGATGTAATTGAGCCCTAAAGGCACCTTGGCACGGGCCTTTCGAATGACCGGCACCCCGACGATGATTGGTGCCGCATCGATCTCGCCGCGCGCCAACTTATTGATGCCGTCGCTGAAATTTCGCAGATCGACCCCTTTTACGTCGCGATCGCTGAGCGCGACGGTTTTGAGTAATACGCGATTTAGTTCCGTTATGGTCGGGTTCCCGCGTACCAGGAGTCCAATCCGTCGGCCGCGGAAGCCGACAAAATTCTTCATCCCAAACGCCGCCCGGCCGATGTAAGTGTATCGAAGCGCCCAGATACGGGCGACCACGCGTAGTTCGGAAAGCGAAGGTCCGGCCTCGGCGCGATATCATGTGCCGGCGTCAATCCCAGTCACGAAACCGATATCGATCTCGCCATTATTGATGAGAGGGAGATATTCGGTCACCGTTTGAACGGTTTTATAACGCCTTCACGATCGTAGGATTCGGCTAGCAATTCGGTAATCGATGTTGCGACCCTGTGATACGCAGAACCCTTGGCGTGCGTGGCCAGCGTTATTTCAGCCCGGCGATGGGATAGATAGACAAAACGCTAGAACCAGCAAGGCAACGTACTTATTCGTCACTTCTTCGGTGTATCTCATGTCGATGTTACGTGTCGGCTTATTCGCGAAAGTGGGGGCCTAGGTTCGTTTCGAGGGTTCGTCTTGCCGCGGCGACTACCTTATCAACGCCGAGGTCGGCAAGGGAGTTCATTTGAATTATCTCGACATTACCGCCACGCGGCGCCGTCAACACCGGGTCTGAATCATCTGAGAAAAGTACCACCGTAGGGCAGTTGCTGGCCGCGGCCACGTGCATCGGGCCAGTATCGTTGCCGATAGCAATAGCAGCACCGCGCGCTAGCGCCACGATATCGGACAGGCTCGTCATGCCGCGCAAGTTAAGCGCAGCCGGCACGGCCTTTGCGATGGTCTGAAGCGTGCTGGTTTCGGATTTACCGCCAAGTAAGACCGGCGTGTAACCTGACGTATTTAACCAAGACGCCAATTCGGCGAAGTTCTGCACCGGCCAACGCTTACCGGGACGGTGCGCTGCCCCGCCAGGGACTAGAAGTGCATAGTGTTCGGGAAGCTCGAATCGCCTGGCATCAGCAACCACCCAGCTGAGGTCGGTTGCTGGAGTTTCCGGGATTCCCGCGGCAGCAAGCTGCTCTGCCTGACGTTCGATGGTGTGCATGCTATCGCGGTTGGGATTGCTGTGGGGATGCGAGCATCCGGCGGTAATGCCTGACCACTCGAGCCGGCGTCGCATTGCGAGTACGCGGTAGATCAAAGCGGTTCGGTTTGAGTGTTGGAGATCGTAGACCCGATCAAAGTGGCTCGCGCGCAATTGTCGTAGCAATCTGGCCCAAGCTGTCAGATGCCACGGGGGAGGCCGATCGTCGATCAGGATCGAATCAAATATGCCCGACGGCTTCAGAAATGGCGCAAAGAGGGAGGCTGTGAGCAAAGTGAGGTGGTCGGCTTTGTGCGCCTGGCGAATCGCCAGGAAAGGACCTGTCGCCAGGACGATATCGCCCAGCGCGCCATGCTTGATGACCAATACACGCTTATTGGCGATTGATGTCCCTCCTTCGGAGTGTTTGCCCGAGCCCTCGTCAAGATGTGGTATGGCAGTCTAAGTGATGCTGTCAATTCCTCGATAACCGGACACCGTGTCAGAAATCAAAACCGACCAAGGAGCCCCGGCACTAACCGTTGGCTCAACACAAGGGCGCTGGCTCCTTGCGGCTGCGGTTATCGGCTCCGGGATGACCTATCTGGACGGGACCGTCGTTACTGTAGCGCTCCCCATCATGCAGG
>CAUZWH010000002.1:0-26447 GCA_963583675.1 Alphaproteobacteria bacterium | reverse complement strand
GTCGCGGCTGCCATGGGGGCCATGGGGGCCATGGGGATCGCAGACCACGCCTTCCTGGTTGACCTGATCGAAGGGATCGTCAATGCCAGCGAGAAAGGCGAACTGACGCCGGAAACAGATCTGACCAAAGCCAATGCCATGCTGTCGGTCGTCAACGACATCGCACCTCGGGATCAGCTCGAGGCCATGCTTGCCGTGCAGATCGCCGCCACCCACCAGCTAACGATGACGTTTGCGCGCCGCCTCAACCACGTGGATAACATCCCCCAGCAAGACAGTGCCGAGCGCGCTTTCAACAAGCTGGCGCGCACGTTCACGACGCAGATGGAAGCGTTGAAACGCTACCGCACCGGCGGCCAGCAGAAGATGATCGTGGAGCACGTCACCGTCAACGAAGGCGGACAGGCCATTGTCGGCAACGTCCAGGGGGGCGGGCGCGAGAAAAAACGTCATCAACCCCATGACAGCAGCCTATCCCTTCCAGAATAGTCCGAGATGCACGGCCACATCCAAGCGCACGGGCAAGCCCTGCCAAGCGCCTGCCGTCAATGGTTGGTCAGTGTGCCGATTTCATGGCGCCGGCGGCGGCGCGCCGAAGGGCGAGCGCAACGGTGCCTACCGGCATGGGCGATACACCCAAGAAACCGTTCAGGCGTGTCAAATGCTGCGTCTGTACGCTCGGGTGGTGAAGGACACGCTCGATCAGGTCGAATAACAGCTCGCCGGCTTACGTTGAGGGTTTCCGCCGCATCGCTCTGTGAGGTTGCGCAAATTTGCGCATGCTGATTATCGCCCCGTTTCATGGTTGCAAGCCGAGCGGCCACCACGGATCGCTGGCTTTCGTTTAGGTGCCTCCGGTGTAGGTTGAGCGAAATAACGATTGCCGCAGTCTGCCGATCACCCAAGCCCAGAGGGTACTATCATCCATACATGAACACGTCGTCGCCGGTGTTGGCGGACAGTGCTGGATCAAATAGCCTGCATAGTGATAATGCCACTCCGGGCCGGCATGCACACCTGCTTTGGCGCCGCACGACGCGACCTCCCGTTAAATCGGGCTGTCTATCGGCTGAAAGGCCGCGGAAACACTGGGAAATCCGCCGCCCCCATGAAGGAGGCCTTGCTGCTAGCTTCAGCACCTACAGGGTACGCCTATGTGGGGGTAGAGTCTGTGGCACATAGGAGGTAGACGCCACCCACCGGCTGGGGCCGTTTTAGCCGGTGGCCACAGGTAGTCGACCGCGAGAGATCGCCGTAGACGCGCAATTTGGGGTTTCTAGGGGGTAACCCACCGGGCCACCACGCGGGCTACCGCTATATATTTTTCTTCGCGTGCTCATTGTTTTCGCTTCCCCTGAGACTTCGGGCCGCGCAACTCAGGTGTTACGGTTTTCGCTCGCGAGACACTCATTCTTCAACTCCAAATTTGGCTAATGCGGTGGCCGCTTGCGCGCGTCGTTGCTCGCCCCATTCGTCGCGACATTCGTGATGGATCAAGCCCGGCACTTCGGTGGCACAGGTTGTCGGTATCGCGTCAGGCCCGGCTGGTTGACCGCAGTACAGGCAGCAACCTTGCTCACCCGCCTGGGGCGGATTCAGCGCCAGCCAATGGCAGATGCATTGTTCGAACGCCATGTGCTCAGCATGGGCTTTAGGTAGGCCGGCGTCGAATTCACCAATGGCGGCACGTTCTTCGTAGAACGCCTTCCAGCCCTCCACATCCCAGGCAGATTGTTCATGTGAAAGTACACCCCCTGCTAAGTCTGCCAAGTCTGCTAAGTGGGGATGTTTTTGGCAGTTTTCTAAGGGTTTCGACTTAGCAGATGGGTTGCTAAGTGTTGCTAAGCGGTTCTCCGCAGTTTCCTGCGGGTCTTGGGCTGACTTAGCAAACTTAGCGGACTTAGCAGCACCCCAGTTTGGCTTAACTTCAAGCCAGCGTTCGAGCTCGCTCATTCGGCACCTCCAACGAGGTGGTTAGGGTGCACCCGATTGCGCGTTACGCTCTCACGAGGCACGCTGAGAAAGTTACTTGTACCCAGCAGAAGATTAATCGCGGCCTCGCGGGCCACCCTTCCTCGATGCCCTCTCAGAAAATTGGGGCAATGCTGTGTGAGGTAGGAATGCTCAAACGGTTCGTCGCCTTGCTTGGTGGCCCATTCGAGCAACGCGGACGCGGCGTACACGTGCTCAGGTACATCCATTGCCGAAAGCAAGCGCCGAGCTTCCCACAGATGCCAGAATGCCAGCGCGTTTCCCGCGTCCACGCATTCTTTGTTTATCTGCCCACCGGGCCCGTGCTCCACGACATGGAAAATGGCTGCGATACGGGCTGCGTGATCCGCAGTCTTGGCCGCGAAGTCGGCAACCCCCGCATAGTCGCCGAGCTTGCCTAGTTGCCTCTCCACGCCATCATGAAGCTTGATCCACTCGGCGCGAGCTTCTTGCGTAAAATGCAACGGTGTAGGTGTTAGCGCCATCTCAGGCGACCCGTCTGTCGGCAACTCCTGGGTCAAAAGTTCCGTTATTCGATCGTCGAATGCGTTCAATTCATGACCACTAAGATCACCCGGCAGATACAGCCGCGTTCCCATCGTTGATTCGGGTTGTGCAAGAAGGAAGCGAGCGAGGAAACCCGTTCCTCTACCAGCGCCACCACTGGCCGACAGTAGACGGGCCATGACGATCGGCTGGCCCATTAGGTTGACGGTAAGGCGCCTGCCGCGAACCTCAAACGACTTGGCCGTTGCGCGCCGTCTCCTAAAGATACGTCCGTCCCAAAAGCGATTTAGTAGCGCTAGAAACCGAAGTGAAGATTCTTCGGACATTCCGTGGCCGCCAATCACCAAGCCGGCCTCATCACTCCACAGCGACGACGAAGGCCAGCCATTTGCCATGTCGGAAGCGAGCGCCTCGGGTGTGGCGTCTTCTATGAACAGGGGGTAGGTAGAAGTCCGATGGCTTGTGTTGATCGAGCGCTACAAGCTGCTGCTTGGCCTCGTCGAACTCCGTATGCTTCTTTGCATTCCCGGCGTAGCGTTTGATCGTTTGAAGCAGACCTTCCTTTTCGGCCTTCCAAGCTGCGATCTTCGCGTTCGCTTCATCCGCCAGGGGTTGCAGCTCTTCCTTCTGCTGAATCATCCAGTTCTGAACCGGCTTGCTCATGCGCCGATCGGCGGCTGTTTTCCGCTCGCCGCTTTCGCCAACAACCATGATGTTTAGCGAAGTCGGGCCGATCAGGTTTTCGTCGCGGGCAACGTCCACCAAGCCTTGCACCGCGAGAGAGCATGTCGCGAGTGTCGAGCACGCCACCAATGAATACGGCTGCTGTCCATAGGCTTGGTAGGCATCGACAGCACCACGGACAATTGGTGGCAGCGCTTCTCGCGGATATGGCTTGGCCTCCTCCGCCACTGCAAATCCTTCGACGGGCAGTTGTTCCTGCAACAGATCGTTGAAATCTTTGTGGCTTTTTGGGTAGACGACCCATACGGGATAGCCACGCTGCATCCATACGCGGGATGCCTTTTCAGCCATGTGGTGACTGGGGCCATCGTTGTCGGCGTAGATCACGAGGCGCCGGACGATGTGTGGTAACTTGATAGTGCTAAAGCCGTCTTCGCCAAGAACACACCAAACCGATTCGCTGTCGTACAGCCTCTGGACGGATAGGCCGTCCTCGACACCGCCACACAAGCTCAACTCTTCGGCTGGCGGCCCAAGCTGTACAGACGCACCCTTGGTGCTTCCTTTGTGGCGCTTCGAGTCTTTCTTGGGGTCAGCTTTCTTCGCGCCGTCTTTGCTTAAGAAAATACGGTGGATTGCCTGGAACTCGCCGAGCACGTTTACAACGCTGCAAACGATCGCAGGGCGTTTCTCTTGGGCGGGGGTGAAAGTAGAGATTGGGGTGCTCGCGAATACTGCCGCTATAGGGCGGCGCTAGTGATCACCCGCCAAAGTAGGAACGTGCGATCGGACCAGCGGGAACCGTCTCGCCCCAAATAGAGAGCGCCGTTGGATCCAGTTTCTGGAGCTCTGGTTTTGGCGCCGGCTGGGCTACTGGAACGGCACGACGGGGAGACGATCGAGCCGCTTCTCCCTGCGAAGTGCCGCCGAGGTAAGCCAACAGCGAGATCGGATCTCCGCCCTTGTCGCCAGTAGCGAAGTCGGCCCACTTCCCGGTACGAAGGTTTATTGAAAAACTGCCTAGGTGATCGTCGCGCCGCCTCGGGTTCCGCATATGATATTCGCCGCCTCGAGCCACACCACCCGGGGCGATTTGGTCTAATACAAACTGGAGGCAGGCCATTACAGCAGCGTTGATGCCGGGGAAGTCGATGCCGTTCATGGCATGAGCTCCCGAGCGACGCGCGCGTCGCGCGCGTCGCGAGCGAATGCCTGGAGAATTTCCCTAGGTCGATAAACAGCGGCATCGCCGTTATCGATGTTGGCGACGACTGTCATGCAGCCACCCGCTCGTCGGCTTTAGCCCATGCGATGAAAGTGTCCATGAACTCGAGGTGCAGCCGGGTTGCATGCTTCGCCGCAATAATGTTGTCAGGATGATCTTCGAGGGATATGCGCTTCGCTTCTGCGAATGCGTCCCACTTCAGTTCAGCATCAAGCTGGAAATCATGGGGGGTATAAGTATATTCATCGAACGAACTGAGGCCCTTCGTAGTTTTTGAGAACCGCACCCTGGCCGGTGCGGCTTTCTTTTTGATCAAGGGGCAGGTGGAGGCCAACGCTAAGCGGCCTCCGGCGAGGCGGACTGCCTACCGAATCGCGAGTTCACGAATTCAATGATTTGCGGCAAATTCGCTTGCCGGATCAGCCAGCGACCATTCTCGCCGCGCTCAGCCGGCACCACACCATCAAGAACGAGTTGGTATAGCTTTCGGTAGGTAATAGGGACGCCCTGCTTTCTTAACTCGCACGGCGCGTCAGCAAGCGGGATTACGCTCATAACCGATACCTCCTTTGCTTTTCGGAAACAAAGCCCACTTGAATTCGAGACAGTTCGTCTGCGGCGGGCTGTGCACAGCGAACGCGGAGAGAACAGACTCCAGGGGTATTACACGCAACGTTCTGCATGTTCTCGCCGTGTTCTGCTTCGTTTTGCCGAGTGGGGGTTGCCGCGGAAGCGCCCAAAATGGGCCCTAACCTGCGGCAGAGAGTGGTGCCCACACAAAGATTCGAACTTTGGACCTCTCCCTTACCAAGGGAGTGCTCTACCCCTGAGCTATGTGGGCGCACCAGTGCCGGGCGCGCGGCGGCGCAACATGCCATGCGATCTCGCGCGAGATCAAGCATACGCGAAGATCTCGGTTGACGCCGCGCGTAAGCACGCCATGCTTGCGTCATGCCCGACACGCCAAACGACGATCATTCGACTGACCAAATCTCCCCCAAACGCGACCGCAAGCAAACGGCGCGGGCAAAGCGAACGGATCGTCTCACCGAACAACTCAGAGCCAATTTGAAAAAGCGCAAAAGCCAGGCGCGATCGCGCGATACCTCTCCAGAGACCGCCCCAGCGATTACCCGAGGGATCGCAACCGAATCCGGGAACGGTTCTTCAAACACGTGAGCGACGCACCAAATTTGTGCCACATTGACGGTCCAAGCTTGGACCGTTCAAGCATCCGACGATCGATCCGTAATACCCAACCGCTTTGCATGATTTCATGAATAGGCTAATGGTCCCGGCACGGCCCCTGCCAAACCGCCACGCGACCGATTTCCGGTCAGCCACCTACAATATTGACGATGGATAGGATCCGGATCCAAGGCGGACCCCCGCTCAACGGCACAATCAAGATCAGCGGCGCTAAAAATGCGGCGCTGCCACTGATGGCCGCGAGTATTCTGACGGCTGAGACGCTTACCCTAACCAACGTCCCGAGCTTGGCCGACATCAACACGCTGGCACTGTTGCTCGGAGAACTCGGCGTTGCTGTCGATGCCGGCTCGAGCGACTTGCCGATCTTCGATGGCAACGTGCAGGCGCTCAAAGGGCGCCTCGCGCTCACTGCGAGTAACCTTTCCAACAATTTCGCGCCCTACGATCTGGTGCGGAAAATGCGTGCTTCAATCCTGGTCCTTGGCCCGTTGCTGGCGCGCACGGGCGAGGCTCGCGTGTCGCTGCCGGGGGGTTGCGCCATCGGCCCGCGCCCGGTCGATCTCCACTTAAAGGGCCTGCAGCAGCTCGGTGCCGAAATCACCCTGCACGACGGTTATGTCGATGCGCGCGCGCCGGCGGGGCTCCGGGGCGCTACCGTACGGCTCCCGTCGATCTCAGTAGGCGCAACAGAAAACCTGCTCATGGCAGCGACCTTGGCGGCCGGCGAGACAATCATCGAGAATGCGGCACGCGAGCCCGAGATCGGTGATCTCGCACGTTGTCTCACCGCAATGGGTGCGGATATTAGCGGAATCGATAGTGAACGGTTGGTGGTGCGCGGAGTTTCGGCTTTGCACGGCGCCATTTACGACGTCATGCCCGACCGTATCGAAACCGGCACTTATGTCATGGCGGCCGGCATCACCGGCGGCGAACTCGATCTCGTGGGCGCGCGCCTCGACCTCGTCGCCGCTGCCGCTGCCGCACTTGAGGAAGCCGGCATGGAAATCTCCGAAACCAATCAAGGGCTGAAGGTGCGGTGCGCTAATGGTCGACTTGCCGCCACCGATGTTGGTACGCAGCCCTTCCCCGGATTCCCGACCGATCTACAGGCACAGTTCATGGCGTTGATGGCGAGCGCCGACGGCACCTCGACGATAACCGAGAACATATTCGAAAACCGTTATATGCACGTGCCTGAACTCCAGCGGATGGGCGCAGACATCGCTGTGCAAGGGGCAAACGCCTCAGTTCGCGGGGTCGAGCGACTCACCGGGGCGCCAGTTATGGCAACCGATTTACGCGCTTCGGTGTCGCTGGTGCTCGCGGGTCTGGCCGCCGAAGGAGAAACCATCGTCAACCGGGTCTATCACCTCGATCGTGGCTACGATCATTTGGTCGAGAAACTTGCTCGATGCGGCGCTCAAATAGAGCGCAACGCGGCCTAGGCGATGGCGCCCTCGTTCATCCAGGACGACCCAATCGAACCGCTGCGGCTACGGGCCGAGGACGTCGAAGATCTCGGCGTCATTTCGGCATGCTTGCAAGATGCGGTCACGCGGCAAAGTGATATGTCGTACCGGCCCCGCGAACACCGTTTCGCGATCGTGCTCAACCGCTACCGCTGGGAGCGGGAAGCGGTGACCGAGGACGAGAACAACAAGGCCCACGGGGACCATCAACGGATCCGCACCGGTGTTCATTTCGACGGGTGCCTTGGCGTCAAAACGAAAGGGCTGGACGGTATCGCCGGCGATGAGATTTTGTTGCTTCTCCCGATCGAGTGCGAACTACTGGCGGACGGCACGGCGGAGGTGGACTTGGTTTTTACGGGCGGGGCCACAATTAAGATGTTTCTCGAATGCATCGACTGCCAGCTACGCGACCTCTCAGAGCCATGGGAAGCTCAAGGCCGACCCGATCATCCGCTTGACGCGGCGGGCGGCGACACTTAACACCCAGGCGACAATAAGCCCGACACCATAGCCGCCACCGCCGTGCTCTTGTCCGAGTTTTTCGACGAGACCGGCGGTACCCATGATTGACGGACCCGTGAGCGCCAACCAACCCATTATCCTCGCCGTACCGAAAGGGCGCATTCTTGCCGAGGTCATACCGCTTCTGGTCCGGGCGGGGATCGAACCGGAATCGGCGTTTCACGATGAAAGCTCCCGCAAGCTCCGCTTTACAACCAACGAGCCGGGGCTCGAGATTGTTCGCGTTCGGAGTTTCGACGTG
Source organism: Alphaproteobacteria bacterium (assembly GCA_963583675.1). GTDB lineage: Bacteria > Pseudomonadota > Alphaproteobacteria > SHVV01 > SHVV01 > CAUZWH01. The sequence goes on along the minus strand of CAUZWH010000002.1, from coordinate 18,589 downwards.
GCAACGTTCGTCGCTTTCGGTGCCGCCGAGCTGGGCGTGGCCGGCAGCGACGTGTTGACCGAGTTCGGCTACGACGAAATCTATACGCCGCTCGATCTCGATGTCGGGCACTGCCGACTCGCCGTTGCGACACCCGCCGACCTGGCCCACGAGGAGGAACCGACGCGGTGGAGCCACGTCCGCGTAGCGACGAAATACCCCAATACGACGCGCCGTCATTTTGCCAGCCGCGGCGTTCAAGCCGAATGCATTACCCTCAACGGCGCGCTTGAATTGGCCCCTAGCCTTGGCCTGTGCCGGCGCATCGTCGACTTGGTTAGCTCCGGCGCAACCTTGCGGGCCAATGGGTTGGTCGAAATCGAACGCATCGCCGAAATTTCCTCGCGCTTGGCAGTCAACAGATCGGCTCTCAAGACGCGCCCCGACGACCTTTCGAATTGGATCGCTCGCCTGCGGAACGCAGTCAATGGCCGTTCGACTTAGGCACGGCGACGCCGATTTCCGCGACCGCTTCGAGCAGCTGGTCGGGGCGCGTCGTCAAACCCTGGTCGATGTCGACGGCGACGTGGCCGAGATTATCGCTGCTGTCCGCGAGCGGGGCGATAGCGCGCTTATCGAACTTTCCGAGCGCTTCGACCGGGTAACGCTAACAACCCAAACGCTTCGTATCGAACCCAACGAAATCGCCGCTGCCACGGCGCAAGCTTCGACCGAGCAGCTCGACGCATTGCGGCGCGCCGCGGCGCGGATCGAGGCCTACCACGCGCGCCAAATACCCGTCGACGATTGGTATACCGATGCTGAAGGCGTCGGACTCGGTGCCCGGTGGACTGCAATTGGCGCGGTCGGCGTGTACGTTCCCGGCGGTACTGCCGCCTATCCGAGTTCAGTATTAATGAACGCGATACCGGCGCGGGTTGCTGGGGTCGATCGCGTTGCCATGGTCGTACCCACGCCAGACGGCGCGCTCAATCCGTTGGTGCTCGCGGCCGCCGGCATCGCGGGGGTCAGCGAAATTTACCGCGTCGGCGGCGCGCAAGCGGTCGCAGCACTGGCCTATGGGACGGAGACCATCACCCCCGTCGACAAGATTGTAGGCCCCGGCAACGCCTTTGTCGCGAGCGCCAAGCGCCAGGTTTTTGGTGTCGTTGGGATCGACATGATTGCTGGCCCTTCTGAGATCCTGGTCGTTGCCGATGCCGACAACGACCCGGCCTGGATCGCCGCCGACCTCATGTCGCAAGCCGAGCATGACAAAAATGCGCAGTCGATTCTCGTCACCAACGACGATCACTTTGCTGATTCCGTCGCGACCGAGATCGAGCACCTGCTTACGCGCCTGACGCGCGCCGATATCGCGCGCGCCAGTTGGCAGCACCAGGGGGCAATAATCATCGTCGAGTCGCTGGATACGGCACCGTCGTTGATCAATCGCCTCGCACCGGAGCATGTCGAACTCGCCGTCGCTGCGCCGGCCCAGCTTGCCGAGGAGATTCGCAATGCCGGCGCGATATTCCTGGGACGCTTCACACCCGAAGCCATCGGTGATTATGTTGCCGGCCCGAACCACGTTTTGCCGACGGCGCGGAGCGCGCGTTTCGCATCCGGGCTCTCAGTGCTAGATTTTGTCAAACGGACGTCGCTAATCGCTTGTGACGAGGCAAGTGTCGCTAGGATCGGACCTGCGGCAATCGCACTGGCCGAAGCTGAGGGCTTGGAAGCTCACGCATTGTCGGTTGCCATTCGGCTAAAATCAGCCGGCGACCAAACCTGACCGGCTGCAACGACAAAAAAGGGGGAAACCAATGAGATATGTAATCTTTCGCAAAGGCGGCGAGGCCCGTCTTGGCGCTGTGACAGGCAGCGAACGCGTCATCGATCTCGCGGCCGGCTACAGCAGACATTTAGCGACACGCGGTGTGTTTGCCGCCGAACGCATTGCCCGTTCGTTGCTGCCACCCGACCTGGTCGCCGTTCTCGAAGCGGGTCCGCTGAGTAAAAACGCGGCGATGCGCGCGATCGAGCAGGCCGACCAGGAGGGCGGCAATCTCGTCACTGACCTCGCTAACGTGACGCTCGACGCGCCGATTCGGCCGCACAAGATTTTTGGCGTACGCCGCAACTATTCGCTGCATGCCGAGGAGGCCGCGGTTCAGGAATCTGAGGAGCCGCGCATGTTCTTCAAACTGCCGCAGGCGGTGATCGGCCCAGGCGCGGCGATCGAGCACAATTTCACCGAGAAGATGGATTACGAAGCCGAGCTGGTACTAATCATCGGCAAGAAGGCGAAGAACATCGCGCGCGCCGACGCGTTGGATTATGTCGCAGGCTACGCGTTGGGCAACGACATCAGTGCACGCGAGCTGCAACTTGATTGGACGCCGCAGCAAACCTCGCTCGCGAAGAGTTTCGATACCCATGCCCCGCTCGGGCCCTGGGTCGCAACCACCGATGAATTTGCCGCGAGCCCGCCCGAGGTAACCCTGCGTTGCTGGGTCAACGATGAGCTACGGCAGGAAGCAAGCACCAACACGATGCTGTTTCCGATCGATCAGATCGTGGCCTATCTCGCGCAGTTCGTAACGCTAAATCCGGGCGATGCGATTTACACGGGCACGCCGGCCGGCGTCGGTGCGTTCATGGAACCACCGGGTTACCTCAATCCGGGTGACACCGTGAAGGTTGCGGCTGACGGCCTGGGCGAATTGATCAACCCAGTTGTCGTAGCCCCCACCGCATAGCCGGCGTCCTCCGGACGCGTGCACCAAATAATCGGCGCCGTCCGACGGTGCGTCAGCGGGACGTTGTTCGCGTTCGCGAACCGCGAGTTTCGCGGTAGAACAAATAAAGCCCGCTGGAGATGATTGCGCTCGCCCCGACCAACGTCCACGCGTCGGGCAGATCGCCCCAGATCACGAGTCCCCATAGGGTTCCCCAAATCAGCAAGGCATAGCGAAACGGGGCGATGACCGCGGCCTGGGCGTTACGAAACGCTTCTATGGTTAGGAACTGCGCGGTTAGAAACAAGGTGGACGCGAGCCCGGTTAGGGCCACGGTTTCAAGGCTTGGCACCACCCACCCGAAGGGTAACGTCGCCAATCCACCAACCAATTCGAACACCGATGTGTAGAACAGCATTGCCAGTGAGGTTTCGGTGAGGCTGATGCGCCGCGTAATCACATCGCGCAGCGCCGAGCTCAGGGCGGCGCCGAGCGGCAGCAGGATCGCCCAGTGGATGCCGGATGTGCTCGGGCGCAGCAGGATCACGACGCCAACAAACCCGATGGTGATTGCCAGCCAACGCTGCAGGCCCACCTCTTCACCGAGTAGCGGACGCGCCAGCAGCGCAATGAAAAACGGCGTGGTGAAACTGGCGGTAATCTGATCGGCCAGTTGCAGATATTGCAGCCCGGAGATGTAAAACGAGATCGAAACCAACATGCTTGAAGCACGGACTGCTTGCCCGCCAAAATTTACGATGCGCAATTCTTTCAGTCCCGGGACGGCAACGACATAAATCAGGATCATCAGCAACGAAAACGCGCCGCGGATAAACATAATCTCGCCGACCGGCAGCGAGCCAGTAACCCACTTGATGGCAGCGTCGTTCGCGGTGAGAAAGAAACCGGCTGCAAGGAGCAACGGCACGCCAAGTTTCGGATTGTGAGTCCGACCGCTGGCGTCGGCTTGTGAGGTGCTTATGGGCATTGGAATGGCGAACGCGCGGGCGGGTGACGAAGACCGAGCTTACCCCATGCCTACGGTGCACTGGCACCAATCGACTACGCGCTTGATTTTTCGGCGTCCCGCGAGCAAGTTTCAGCGCCCGCGATGCCCTCAGCCAAACCACCAAAAATCAGGCCACGCCTGGTGTTAGCTTCGGCATCTCCCCGCCGCAAAGCCCTCTTGCAACAAATCGGACTCGATCCGGATTTCATCGACGCGTCCGATATCGATGAGCAGCCTCGGCGCGGCGAACTTCCGACCGCTCTCGCGCTGCGCCTCGCCGAGGCCAAATGCTCGGCAATATCACCTCGCTATCCCAACACATTTGTTCTCGCGGCCGATACGGTGGTCGCATGTGGCCGGCGAATATTGCCCAAACCAGGCGATAGCGACGCGGCGCAAGCGTGCTTATTGTTACTCTCCGGCCGCCGTCACCGCGTCCATACGGGCATTGCCGTGGTGGCACCGGGCGGACGGTTGAAAAAACGACTGGTTACCACGGTGGTCAGCTTCAAAAGACTAAGCGCGGCCGAACGCGAAACCTATTTGAAATCCGGTGAGTGGGAGGGCAAGGCGGGCGGCTACGCGATTCAGGGCTCTGCTGCCGCATTCGTCAAACGCATGAACGGATCCTACACCAACGTCGTCGGCCTGCCGCTCTACGAGACGGTGGCCTTATTGAACGGTCTCGGTTATCCCTGTCACGAACGCAACTGATACGGCGAGCACGCACCACGCGATGGGAAACGAACTGCTCATCAATGATGGCATCGCTGAGACGCGCGTTGTCCTGCTCCACGATGGTCGGCTGGACGACCTGATCATCGAACGTCGCGACCGGCCCAGTATTGTCGGCAGCGTGTTTTACGGTCGCGTGAGCCGAGTCCTATCTGGCCTGGATGTCGCGTTCGTCGACATTGGCGCAGCTCGTGACGGATTTCTTCGCGCACCCGATGCCCAATACGCGCGCGCCGGAAACGACGGACCAACCACCCAACGCGGTATCACGCGGCGCGTCGCCGAAGGCGAAGCGATCATCGTTCAGATCGTCGCGGACGCCTATGCGGACAAGGGGCCCAAATTAACTACGGATATCTCCCTGCCCGGTCGCTACGTCGTTTATGCGCCGTTTCGCGACATGCTGTCGGTTTCACGCCGCATCGAAAACGAAGACGAGCGCGAGCGACTGCAAGATGTGGTCGATCAAGCCGGGGATGCGGCCGAGCTCGACGGTGGGTTCATCGTTCGTACGGCAGCAAACGGGGCACCAACCGACGCCATCGCCGCCGATATCGAGCGAATCGGCGAGATCTGGCACGGAATATTGGGTCAGCGTGACAACAGCAATGCACCGACGGTCTTACGCGACTGCGACGACCCGATTATCGCTGCGCTGAGAGACTTTGTTGGTACCTTTATTGAACGCATCGTCATCGACACGCGCGACGGGTTCAATCGAGCCCGGCGTTACCTCGAATCCACAATGCCGGAGTTCGTCGATCGTCTCGAGCACCACAACGGACCCGAAGCCCTGTTTTCCCGTGACGATATCGATGCCGCGATCCAGGAGGCGCTTGAGCCTGTGATCACATTGCCTTCGGGCGGGACTTTGGTGATCGAGCCGACTACCGCGCTCATAGCCGTCGATGTTAACTCGGGCGGCGGTTCCGACTCCGCATCCGCGGAGCAAACCAATCGCGATGCCGCGGTCGAACTTGCCCGCCAGCTGCGATTGCGCGATCTATCGGGCACGATTGTGGTCGATTTCATTCACATGAGCGATGGCCGCAAGATCGGCGGGGTCATCGACGCTCTGCGCCGCGGATTACGGCATGATCGTGTGCTGCACCGAATCGGCGAATTGAGTGGTTTTGGCCTCTTGGAAGTCACCCGCCGGCGCGTGCGACCGCCACTTGCCGAATTATTATGCGACACGTCCCCATCCGCGAACGGACCACCCCTTCGCGCGACGGCGGTGGCTGCGCAAGTGCTTCGACGTGCCGAAGCTGAAGCGGCCGCCACCGCTAGCGCTTCGCTGACGCTCTCGGTCACCACAGATGTCGCCGCCGTCCTCAACGACCCGGAGTCGGACTATCTCGCGTCGCTTCGCGAACGCACCGCGCGCTCGGTAGAGGTCGTGATTGGTGAAGACACAGATCCGGGAGCGTTCGAAGTTATCGCAATATAAGATCGCATGGCCTGAATCGAAGCATCGTTAACCCACCGAAGGACCGCACGTCGTGAGCCAAAAAACGGAATCGGGATGCATCATCTGCGGCGCTGAGCAGAGCAAAAAGTTTACGCCGTTCTGCAGTGCTGAGTGTGCCGATCGCGATCTCGCCAATTGGCTCACCGGGAACTACGCGATCCCCGCTGCCGATGACGATGAGGACACCGTCGATGAGATAGAGGAAATCGACGCCCGCAGCCCAAGCGACGCCGACCGCATCCATTAGCGACCCCAGGAACGCCGAAATCGCCCAGAAATCCAGGCCGGCCGGAGTGGACAGCGTACCGCTTATTCCCTATAAACCAGCGCCGTCCGCGCGACGTCGAGCCACGGCGTTGCATAGGCCGATGGGCCCAGGTAGCTCAGTTGGTAGAGCAGTGGACTGAAAATCCATGTGTCGATGGTTCAAATCCGTCCCTGGGCACCATACTTCAATGAGAAATCGCGGCGCAGCCCAAACACGCCTAACTGGATTTTATCTGATCTAAGGGTCTTTTGCTGCGCGTCCAAAATCCGTAGGCTCTTACAAAAGCAGCGGTGGGGTTCCCGGCAACTACGGGGCGGCGTTTCGGTTATCCCAGCGGTATTACCAACCACGAGCTGAGCACGTCATAGCGGGGCACCCATGAGTATTGAGTTTTCACCCGACCTCATCCTCCACAACGGCAAGATCGTCACCGTCGATGGTGGCTTTTCGATCCGCGAGGCGGTCGCGATCTACGACGGCAAGATTGTCGCCGTCGGCAGCAGCGCCGAGATTACCGCGCTGGCCGGCCAACGGACCAAAACCGAAAATCTGCATGGCCGCTGCGTCATCCCCGGCCAGATTGATAATCACACCCATTTTCTGCTGGCCGGCATGGATGCGCTGGGATCGAAGGCGAAGGTCGATATCGCCATGCTGCAGTCGATCGACGAGATCCTCGATGCGATCGCTGCCCGCGCAAAGGCGATCCCGAAGGGCGAGTGGATCGGGACTTCGTGCATGTATCGCGGCGCGCTGAAGGAAGGCCGGTTCCCAACCCGCGAAGACCTCGACAAGGCAGCCCCGGAGCACCCGGTTTACATATTTCAATCGGGCAAGAACATCATCGCCAACAGCTACGCGCTGAACATGGCCGGGATCGATCGCAACACCCCACAACCGACCGAACCCGAGGGATGGATCGTGCGCGATGCGAACGACGATCCCACCGGCCACTTGGTCGCCGGCGCCGGCGATATGGCCCGCAAGGCGTGGTGGGAAAAAGCCGGTCAGCCGATCAAAAAGTGGGATTTTCTATATTTCGACCAGGAGCGCCAGATTGAGGCGATCAAGGCGCAACAGGCCAACTACCACGCCTGCGGTGTGGTCGGTGTGCGCGAGATGGGTGTCTCGATCGATGAACTCGACGCCTATATCGAGGCCAACCGCCGCCATGATCTCAAGATCCGTACCGACATCATCCTGGGCCTCCCCTCTCGCTATCTCTCGACAGACGAAATCTCCAGCGCGCTCAAGAGCTATTTCGGTCCCAAACAGCATTTGGGCGATGCGATGCTGCAAGTCAGTGGCATCAAGATGGTGGTCGTCAACGATGGTTGGTGGGCTTATTCGCGCGAGAAAGTGAAGTTTCTGATCAACGAGTTCAACGCGCATGGCTGGAATATGGCGATTCACGTCAATACAGGCGGCGCGGGCGATTCCTCCGAGACCGTCATTGCCGCGTTGGAGGAAGCCAACAAGAGCCGATCCTTCGACGGTCGGCGCACAACGTTCGAACATGGCTTTGGCCTGGAAGATCCAGACCACCAAAAGCGTGCCAAGGCGCTCGGCATCATTTTCGGCGCCAATCCGCTGCTCGCTTACTACGCGTCGGCACGATCGCTCCGTATGAACGAAATCATGACCCAGGTACGGATCGCCAAAATCGTCGAACAGGATGCCTGGAAGCGAACGGTACGCGATTGGGGCATGCCGTTGCGCGACTGGTTCGATGCCGGGCTAATGGTAACCGGCGGCACCGATAACCCGGCTGTGGCCTATGATCTCGACCAACCTTTCCTCGGCCAATATTCCGCCGTTACCGGCAACACCCTGGCCGGCGTGCTGATGCCAGATCAGCACGTCACGCGCGAAGAAATGCTGCGCATGTATACGATCAACAGCGCCTATTCGTGCTGGCGGGAAGATCAACTGGGCTCTGTCGAAGCCGGTAAGTTCGCCGATATGGTCGTCGTCGATCAGGACATTCTCGAATGCACCGACGATCAGATAAAGGAGATGCAGGTCCTGCAAACCTATGTCGGTGGCGAGCTCGTGTTCGAAAAATCGGCCTAGCCGCTGAAGCTTGAAAATGTCCGACGCAGCACCCACGTCCCGGGAACCGGTTTCCGTAACGATCCTCACTGGGTTTCTCGGCAGCGGTAAGACCACGCTGCTCAATCATCTTCTGGCGAGCGACCACGGACTCAAAGTCGGTGTGATCGTCAACGAGTTCGGCGCGATCAGCATCGATGACAAACTCATTGCCAACAAAACTGACGACCTGATCGAACTCGCCAATGGTTGCATCTGCTGCACCATGGCCGGCGACCTGCTGGATGCGCTGCGTCGCGTATTGGCTAGCGGCAGAGACATTGAGCATGTGCTGGTCGAAACCACCGGCCTGGCTGATCCGTTGCCGGTCGCGGTGACCCTGCGGCGCGACGACCTCCACGATCTCGTTCGCCTCGACGGCATCGTCACAGTGGTTGACGCCGATCGATTTGACGAAAACCTAGAGGCTGCAGAAGTCGCGTACAACCAGTTGGCCAATGGCGACATCATCCTGATCAACAAGGTCGATCTGGTGCGCGATGATGTGCCCGATCTGATCGAACGGGGTATCAAGACGATCAATCCGGGGGCGCGGTTGTTTCGCTGCGTTAACGCCGATGTCGACCCATTCGTCTTGCTCGATGTTGGGCTATCAACGCTTAATAATCGGCGCGCCGTCGCCGACCTCAGCGAAACGCCGGGACACAAGCACCATCACGACCTCTCCGATTTCGAGACCATCTCCTATGTCAGCAAAGCGCCGCTAGACGCCATGCTGTTTCAGCAGTTCATGGACGAAATGCCGGTCAATATCATTCGTGCCAAGGGAATTCTCAATCTCGCGGATCGCCAGGGTCGCTTCATTTTCCATGCGGTCGGCGAGCGGTGCACCGTATCAGAGGGCGATCCCTGGCTACCAAGCGAATCCCGCGCGACGGAGCTGGTTTTCATTGGCCGTAATCTCGACCGCGATCACCTCTTGCGTTCGCTGCAACTGTGCGATGCAACGCATCGGGATGCCCGAACCAATTAACCTGTCGCCCCACTGGAAATCGGAGTCATCGACTATGGGCAGCGGCAGCGTGGCCACGGTCCTCACCGTAAATGGCGAGCCACGCAAGACTGATATTGCGCCGGGCGAAACGCTCCTTGACGCTCTGCGTGATCGCTTCGGCCTAACTGGCGCCAAGCTCGCCTGTGGCCGCGGCGAATGCGGCGCTTGCACCGTGCTGATCGGCGGGCGGCCCGTGATGGCTTGCGTCACGCTGGCGATCCGCATCGACGAGCCCATCGAAACGATCGAAGGCCTTGCCGAGGAGGCCCGCGACTTGCGTGCGGCACTGGCCGACTGCGGTGGCTTCCAGTGCGCGTTTTGCACGCCGGGGATGGTCGTACGCGGCGTCGCGTTGTTGCGCCATGGACTACCGGAAACCGATGCGGGGCTGCGCCGCGAGCTCACCGGCAATCTATGTCGCTGCACCGGATACCAGGGCGTTATTGAGGCATTGCGCCGGGTCGCGACCGATCCTCAACGCACCGAAATCGCATGACGATCGGGGACCTTGTCCGCCACCCCGAGTGGGATGAACGCACCAGCGGGGCGATCGACTATACGCGCGATATTCATCTCGATGATGTGTTGGTCGGTAAGATCCTGCGCAGTCCGCACGCGCACGCGCGTATCATCGAGATCAATACGACCGCCGCCAATCAGGTCGAGGGTGTAGCCGCGGTTCTCACCGCAAGCGATCTCCCCGACCGCAATTATCTCGACTACGGACAAAAAGATCGCCCGGCGTTAGCGCGAGATGCGGTCCGCCATTTCGGTCAGGAAGTAGCGCTTGTGGCTGCGGAAACAGCGGAACAGGCTGAGCTTGCGATCGCGGCCATCGGGGTGCGCTATCGCGTATTGAGGCCGGTCACGGATGCGATTGCCGCCCTTCAGCACAGCGCCCCATCGGTACACGCCGAGCGCAGCCAGGCCAACGTGGCGACATCTTTGCACCGCCGCTTCGGCAATCCCGATGCTGCCAAGCAGCGCACCGTACATCGCACCAAAGCCGAGTATCACTACGGCATTCAGGCGCACGCGTGCATGGAACCACAATCGGTGCTGGCTTCCTGGGATGCCGAAAATGGAGTCATGAATCTTTGGGCGCCGACCCAAGCCGCGCGCAACCAGCAACTCGAAGTCGCACATATGTTGGGACTTGAACTCAACCAGGTCAGATTGCACCGGGTCGCCGTTGGCGGCGACTTCGGCTCGCGCGTCCGTGCTACCGACATCGAGGTTCTGGCAGCCACGCTGTCGCGTCACACGTCGCGACCGGTGTTGATTGCGCTCTCGCGGGCCGACGAGTTCGCACATAACAAACATCAACATGGGTCGCGGATCGAGCTGGAAACCGGGATCGACGACAACAATGCCGTCACTTACCGCGATGCCCGCATCACCGTTGAGAATGGTGCCTTCATCCACGGTGGGTCGAACATGATGAGCTACTGCTCGATTCTTCTCGGCGCCCAATACCGGCTCGAAGGCGCCGAGATCGAGGGTCAGTCAGTCTATACCCATCGCCGACCGGGAGGATCGTTCCGCGGGGCGGGCGGCCCGCAAGCGGTGTTTGCCATCGAATCGCAAATGGATGAACTCGCCGATGAGCGCGGGCTCGACCCGATCGATCTGCGGCTCCGTAGTGTCAATCAGCCCGGCGATCAGACAATAACCGGTTGGGAGATAGGCTCATGCGGCGTGGTTGCCTGCATCGAAGCCGTCCGCGAACGCCTGAACTGGGACAAGGCCCGCAAGTCGACGGGCAGCGGGCGTGGCGTCGGCATCGCTATCGCCATGCACTGCTCGGGCGCAATTGTCAGTCCTGGTACCAGTCGCGCCGAGGCCATCATCGAGATCGGCCACAATAGTGGAATTTCACTGGCCAGCGGTTGTTCGGATCCGGGCACGGGTGAGTCGACGGTCATCGCGCAAATTTGCGCCGAGGAGCTCGGTGTCGATCCCGCTACCATCGACCTGCGTCTGATGGACACGGCGACGACACCTTATGACCCGGGCGGCGGCGCGAGCCGGGCGACCCACCTCACCGGAAGCGCCGTGCTCGCCGCCAGCCAAGCGATGGCCGAGACGCTCCGCGAGGTCGCCGCCAAAGAGTTTGGCGTCGCCCCCGGCGAGGTAATTTTGCGGGATGGCTTCGCCATGGTCGGCGAGCGCCGACTGAGCCTCGGCGAGTTGGCCGCCGCGCATCCCGACGGCGCGAGCGGTTTGTTGCGGATCGAACGCGAACATGTTGCCGAGGTCCCAATCGTGCCGATGACCGCCGATGATCCCGGATACGGGAATTTATCTCCGAGTTACTGCTATGCGGCGCACGGCGTTGAAGTACAGGTCGACGTCGAAACGGGCGCGGTTGAGGTACTTCGGGTTGTTGCCGCGCACGATTCGGGAACCATCCTCAATCCGATCGGCGCTCGCGGGCAGGTTGTTGGCGGCGTCGTGATGGGCCTTGGCGCTGCCCTCGGCGAACAACTGCTCTATGACGCCGGACAACCGATCAACGCGTCGTACCTTGATTACGCCCTGCCGCGCGCGGCACAGGCTCCGCCCGTCGAGGTCATTTTCGTGGGCGACGAGTCGCCGCGCGGGCCCTACGGTGCCAAAAGCATCGCGGAAATTGCCTTGATGCCGACAGCGGCCGCGGTGGCCAACGCTGTAGCGCACGCCGTCGGCGGGCGCGTACGGGCACTGCCTATCTCACCCGATATGGTCCAGCGCGGGTTACGGCTGCGCTCGCCCGGAATCGGCAGCGCGCCGTTGTGGCGACGACCTAATCGGTGGTGGGCCGCAACAGTGCGCTGGCTTTATCCGCGCGGCCTGCGCGCACTTCTCCACCGCTGGGGAACTCGATTTGCCAAGCCCGCGGCGGCGCCACACCCGATTGAGGCGGTCGTCCGTCCCAGCGACGGCGATGCGGCGGTGGCCGCACTCGCCGCCAATCCCGATGCCTGCGCGATCGGCGGCGCAACCGACGTGCTGGTGATGCGAGAACAGGGATTGGCGTCACCGGATGTCCTGGTCGACTTGACCGCTTGCGACGAGTTCAAGCGGATTACCACGAACGCCGAAGGCGATCTCGTCGTCGGTGCGGCTGTCACGCTCGCCGATATCGGCCGTCATTTGCGGTCCACCGAGCAGCCGGGCGATCAAGGCCTGGCCACGACGATCGAAGCGATCGCTTCGGTGCAAATCCGCGAAACTGCCACGCTAGCGGGCAATCTCTGCCAGGCCAATCGGTGCTGGTTCTACCGGAGCGGATTTACCTGCTTCAAACGGGGTGGCAGCACCTGTCCGTGCTATGCGGTGACCGGTGACCACCGCTATTTTCATGCGGTTCTCGATGCCGGCCGCTGTCAGGCCGTGACCCCCTCCGATCTCGCGACCACCCTCACAGCACTTGATGCGGCGCTAAGCATCAAAGGCGCGAACTCAGGGGAGCGAACAGTACCGATGGCTGAGTTTTATGTCGGTCCAGGTGAGACGGTGCTGCGGCACGATGAGATCATCCAATCAGTAACGGTACCCGCCGCTGCCCGAAGCCGCTATGCCCACTTTGAAAAACTAACCTTAGTCGAAGGCGGATTCGCGGTTGTTTCGGCGTGCGTATCGGCCGATCGAGACGAAAGCGGCGCGGTAGCCGATTGCCGAATCGTCCTCGGCGGCGTCGCCAACAAGCCCTACCGTGCTGGCACCGCCGAGCGGCGCCTAATGGCTGCGCAACCTACCGACGATATTATCGCAGCCACCTCGCAGGCCTGGGCCAAAGCTGCACATCCGCTGGTTGGCAATGCTTGGAAGGTGGACGCTGCTTGTGGTGTGTTGCGGCGCACGTTGACTGAGGTGTTGAAGTAATGGAATTCGCAGACCTGATCTACGAAACGCGCGGGCCGGTTGCCCGCATCGCCATCAATCGCCCCGAGCGTCTTAATGCACTTCGCATGGGCATCAGCGATCGCGCGTTGATCGACGCGATCGCGCATACCGAAGCCAATGATGACATCAAAGTCGTCGTGCTGACCGGTGTGGGTAGCAAAGCGTTCTGCACCGGTTGGGACTTGGAGGCGATCGAAGACACGCCCCTCGATCAACTCGAAGGGCTGATTCGCAGCAATCTCGAACTGTTCTTCAAGGTTTGGCATTCGCCGAAACCGGTGGTAGCGGCGATCAATGGCTACGCGATCGGCACCGGCTCCGCATTGGCCCTGGCGTGCGACTTGTCGCTGGCCGCGGATCACGCGCGGCTCGGCGAACCGGAGATCAGACACGGCGCGTTGTCGCCATTCCTCATCCTGCCGTTTCTGACCCACAGCAAAGCCGTGCATGAGATCTACTACACGGGCGATCTGGTCGGCGCCGACGACCTGCTGGGGCTGGGGCTGGTAAATCGGGTTGTTGCCGCCGATGACTTAGAGGATGCGGCTTGGGCCTACGCCGAGCGACTCGCGAAGGTGCCTGGTTTTTCGCTGCAGCTGACCAAGCGAAGTCTGCGTGCGGCGTATGATGTCATGGGGCTGACCACCGTCGTGCGTCAGCACGGTCTCGCCGACACCATTGCCATCGGTTCCGGCTTCCCCGAGCAAAAGGTGTTGCTCGATATTCTCGTCGAACAGGGGATGAAGGCGTTTCTCGACGCGCGCGACGGTCCGTTCAAGACCAGCGAGTAGTTCGCGGCCGAGCCACATGACGGAGAACGCTTTGTTAGGCGATCTAACGGCGCGGCGCGCACGCCTCGATGGGACTGCGGTTGCTCTGATATGCGGCGATCAGCGCGTCGATTTCAAGACGCTCGAAGCATCTGCTTGCCGCGCGGGGAACGCGCTAATTGAGCTCGGTGTCGGCCGCGGCGACCGCGTTGCGGCGCTGATGCGAAACAGCATCGATTACGTCGTCCTCTACTACGCCGTTGCCAGAATTGGAGCGATCCTTTGTCCCCTGAACTGGCGGCTGGCGCCGCCCGAAATAGCGGCGATCCTCGGCCACAGCGAAGTAAGCCTGCTGCTCTACGACAGTGAGTTCTCATCGATCGTCGACGCCCTCTCCACGCTTTCGCGGTTGGACGATCGCATTGTCGACGGAGCTGATTTTAATCAGCTAGCGGCGCGCGCATCCTCGGTTACGCCGGTGATCGTTGTCGCTGCCGATGATCCTCTGCTGCTGGTCTACACATCGGGAACCACCGGTGCGGCAAAGGGCGCGGTGCTCACGCACCGGAAAATGTTGTGGACCTCTTTAACGATGGCAGCGACGCTGGACTACCGGCGACGCGACGTCGATCTGATCGCGGCCCCACTGTTCCACGTCGGCGGTTTGTCTTTTGTCACCCTGTCGGTGCATCTCGGCGCGACCGCGGTGATCCTGCCGGCCTGGGATCCCGCCTCGGTGCTCGATCTAGTCGCCCGTGAACAGATCAATCATTTCTTCGCGGTGGCTGCGATGTTGGAGGCGCTGGTTGCCCATCCGGGATTTGCGACGGCCGAGCTTGATAGCGTGCGGTGGATCATGGCGGGGGGCGCGCCGGTGCCGATCTCGCTCATCCAGACTTTTGCAGCGCGAGCTATCCCCTTGGTTCAAACCTACGGCGCCACCGAAACCGGGGGCCCCGCAACCGTGGTCGATACCGATCACGCCCTAACTAAAGCTGGCTCGGCCGGGCTGCCGTTCTTCCACACCGACATTCGCATAGCCAACGGTGCGAGGGGGATCATGGCAACCGATGAAGTCGGCGAAATTCAAGTTCGGGCACCGCATGTTGGAACCTATTGGCGCGACCAATCTGCAACCGAGGCTGCATTTGTTGATGGTTGGTTTCGCATGGGAGATTTTGGTTATCTCGACGCGGACGGCTATCTCTTCTTGCTGGGCCGCCGCAACGACTTGATCGTTAGCGGGGGCGAAAACGTTTATCCAGCGGAGATTGAGGCTCTCCTCAGCGCTCTCAGGGAGATCGAGGAGGTCGCCGTGCTCGGCATCGCGGACAAATGCTGGGGTGAACTTGTATGCGCGATTGTCGTGCTCGCAGACGGGCAAGAGATCTCGTTAGAGACAATCAACGCGTACTGCGATGGTCGAATCGCTCGCTACAAAACGCCACGCCGACTTGTCATCCGTTCAAACCCGCTCCCACGCAACGCAACGGGCAAAGTGCTGCGGAACGTACTGAAAGATGAATTGAAAGTGGATAACGCCTAGCCCAGCATCATCGACGGCAGAAACAGCGACAAGGGCGGCACAAGAATAATTACCGCAATCCGGAAAATATCGGCAATCCAGAACGGCGTTACACCGGCGAAGATTCGGCCCGTCGGGACATCGGGAAGAAGCCCGCGCAGAACGAATACATTGATGCCGATCGGCGGCGTGATCAGGCTGATCTCCGTCACCACGACAACGACGATGCCGAACCAGATCAGGTCGAAGCCGAGGCTATCGACCAGCGGAACAAAGACCGGCACGGTTAGCAGGATCATCGATACACTCTCGAACACGCAGCCGAGAACGAGGTAGATCCCGACAATTACCAGGATGATTACGATCGGGGCAACATCGAGACCACCGGCAAATTCAATCAGCGCCTGCGACATCCCGACCGTGGTGATGAAGTTGGCAAACAGCAAGGCCCCGATAAGAACCATAAACAGGGTTGATGTTAGCGTGGCGGTTTCGACGAGAACGCCGAACATGGTTTGCCAGGACAAGCGCCTGCGCATGAGCGCAAACAAAAACCCGCCAAAGGCTCCGATGCCGCCCGCCTCGGTCGGTGTGAACACCCCGAAATAGATGCCGCCCATCACTACCACGAACAGAACGACGACGCCCCAAACTCGACGCAGCGCAATCCAACGCGCCGGCCATGGCGTCCATTCGGCCGGCGGACCCAGCTCGGGTTTCAGCCGAATGGTCGCCTGCACGGCACCGATGTAAAACAGCACACCGATGATCCCGGGCACGATCCCGGCGATAAAAAGCGCGCTGATGCTGGTTTCGGTGAGGATGCCGTAAATAATGAGGACAACGCTCGGCGGGATCAGAATTCCCAACGTGCCCCCGGCCGCAATCGAACCGGCTGCCAGACTATCTGCATAGCCGTATCGCCGCATCGACGGCATGGCTACTTTGGCCATCGTTGCCGCAGTTGCCAGACTTGAGCCGCAGATCGCACTGAAGCCTCCGCACGCCACAATCGTCGCCATTGATAAGCCACCGCGACGGTGCCCAAGAAACGCGTTCGAAGCTGCATAGAGCTCGTGCGATAAGCCGGCGCGGCCGACGAAAGTACCCATGAGAATGAACAGGGGCACCACCGAAAATTCGTAGGTCTCAGCGGTATCCCTTGCGATTTGCGCGATCAGTGCCATCGACGGGCGTAGCCCGATCTCCAGCGCGAAGCCGGTCACGCCGACGATCGCCATCGCAAAAGCGATCGGTAGCCGCATGAAGATGATCAGCAGCAATACAGCGAGCGCAATCAGCGCTTCGATCATCTAACCCACAACCGAACGGGGACACGGCGTTCACGCGAAGGTGGCAGGCCGGTCGTCATGAATCTGAAGGCTCGCTGTCCATCGGTGGCATAATCTGTTCGACGGGCTTGGCGGCGCCGCGCGCATAGCGGAGCGCATTGGCGAACAACACCAACGCGCCGATACCGCTAAAGATGCTCATGTAGAATATCGCCGGTGCGCGCGGCAGTCGTAAATACTCGGTGACGTCTCCGAATTCCACGGTTTGCACAGCGTAAACCCAAAGTCGCCAGCATAGGATCGCCAGGGCCACCGCACACACCGTGTTAATGGTGATCTGGCGAAATCGAACTAGGCGTGTCGGCGTAACACCATCAAGCAGGTCGATCGTGATGTGTTGTTCAAAACGGCTTACGGCAGGCAGCGCGGCAAAAATCAACGCCGCCATCATCACTTGGGTGATTTCGAAGCTGCCCGGGAGCGGTGCGTTGAATACGTAGCGGCCGATGACGTCGATCACTGTCACCGCCATGAGCGCCGCAAGAATAACGCCAGCAAACCCGCCGAGAATCCAAAAAATGCACCGGGTCAGGCGATCCCCGGCAGGGTGCCGGGCGTCGTGGGCGGTTGGATCCGCCACGACGCCCTCCCGTTAGTTACATGCCCTTCTTTACTTTCTGAACTTCCTCACGCAGTTCAGCCAGAACCTGCGCTGCGTTGGCGAGGCCTTCACTCTTTGCTTTCTTGATCCACTCACCGTCCAGGTCGGCCAGCCGTTCCTTGAGAGCACCGTGCACCGCGGCACTAACCGGGCTGATGGTATTGCCCGATTTGCTCAAAGCGTTGTGGCTGAACTTGTCCGACCGGTCCCACACGCGGCCGAAATGCGCCGACATCTCCTCGCCGGCC
Source organism: Alphaproteobacteria bacterium (assembly GCA_963583675.1). Taxonomy (GTDB): domain Bacteria; phylum Pseudomonadota; class Alphaproteobacteria; order SHVV01; family SHVV01; genus CAUZWH01. The sequence goes on along the minus strand of CAUZWH010000002.1, from coordinate 896 downwards.
ACGCTCATGAGCGCGTCTTGCTCAGATTTCGCCATCGAGTTGAATTTGTCCTCATTCATAATGACGGCAAAGCTCGCCGCATAGAGGCCACCGGGCATGGAGTAGTGATACTTGACGACGTCACCGAGCTTGAACGCGGTGATGGTCTCAAGCGAGAAGAAGATCCCGTCGGCGACGCCCTGACTGAGGAGCTCGTGTGCCTTCGTTGCGGGCGCGGAGACACTAACGATGCCGAGGCGCTTGGCTATGGCGCTCTGTACGCCACCGCCGGTGCGGATTTTCAACCCTTTGAGTTGGGAAACCTGGGTGACTGCTTGGCGCGTATGCATCATGCCGGGGCCATGGCTAAACAAGGCCAGCAGCTTGACGCCCTTATGCTCATTGAACTTGGCGAGATGCTTTTCGTGGATGCGCCAATAAGCCCGTGACATCTGCTCGGCATTACCATCGAGGCCGGGCAGTTCGACTATGTCGGTGAAAACGAACCGGCCAGTGGTGTAGCCATGGGTTATCCAGGCCATGTCGGCAATGCCCGTGCGCACACGATCGAGCAAATCACGCGGGTTGATCGGCGGGAATGTCATTTTGATCTTGATGCTGCCCTTGCCGGCATCTTCGACCTGCGTAACCCACTGCGGCCAGCCCTCGGAGTTCATCGAGTGCTTGGCACCAGCATATGTTTCGAGCCGAATGGTCGACTCGGCGCTGGCCACGCTCGAGAACCCGAATAGCAGTGCGACAACCGTGAAAAAGACGAAGTTTCTTCGCGCTAAAATCATGGAATCCTCCCTACGTAATCTCGTGCCACCCATATTTTACCGAGGAGCGACATGCGGTAGCACGATCATAAGGTTCGCCTCCGCGCAGAACAATAGGGGCGCAGTATCCATTATCTA
>CAUZWH010000001.1:0-27223 GCA_963583675.1 Alphaproteobacteria bacterium | reverse complement strand
CTCACGGTAATTACGCCATCGTCCGATTGCACGAGCGTTGATTGGCTGCATTACGTCGACATAGCTTGGCGTCGCGATGCGGTTGTGGCGTGCTTGCTGCGTGTGATCCAAGACCTGATCGGTCCAGTCCAATTCAAGATGTGCGAGAATTTTTCGGACCACCGCTTCGGGCTGGGCGATCAAATCCTCGTATCGATATTCCATCCAGTCAGCGCCGAGGACGTCACAAAAATACAACCAAAGATCCATTACGGCGACGTAGAGGGCTGTCGCAGACTCGATCGAGGAGAAATGGGCCATCGCGGCGTTGGGTCGAAACGACTGCATGAAGCAACTGATGACAACATCTCTGGGGCCGCGTAGAGCCACGAGGTTTTTCGCATTGGGGAAAATCCATTTCACGAAACCGAGGTGAACGATATTGAGCGGTAGTTTGTCGACCCAGCGCCGGCCAGGAAGCCGGCCGAGATCATCAGATTGCGCCCAGTAGTGGTCTCTAAGCGCATCGATCTGCTTGTTGGTGATGTTTTTCAGATTGTCTGGATAGGGCCGATTTGAACCTGTGATGGAGCGCAACTGCTCCATCGTGCTGGCCAGGAGAATCGCCTCTGCTGAGGTGTCGACATCGGGATGCGAGACCAGAATCTGCTCGACGAGTGTGGTACCGGATCGTAGAAATCCAACGAAAAAGATAGGGTCGTTATGTGTACCGAAACTTGGTGAAGCTGCGCGCGCTATTCGCTCGTTTTCGAACCACAGCCCGTTTGCACTAAGTGTTTTTCGATATGCCTCGAGATCGTAGCGCGCCGTGCTTTCAAGACTCAGCGTCAGTTGGTTGCCGCGCTGGAACGCTTTGAGAGCTTCGTCCCACGCTCCGAGACGATCCCAAATTACGCCGAGTTCGATGGCGACCTTGGCCTCGATCTCGGGCGGTAGAGACTCAGTCAACAATGTGAGGAGCATGTCCCGAGATGCCGCGATGTCGCCGCCTCTGCGCCTAAATCGTGCGTCAAGTAGTCTGAGTGTCCCGTCGCTTGGTGCCTGCTCTAAACCCATTCGAAGATGCTCTCGGGCCTCCGGCAACTGATTGACCTGTTCGAGCAGGCTGGCGAGGCTCGCACGGAGCGACGCATCATCTGGGCGGGCCTCACAGCATTCCCGCAACAGCTCAATCGCCTCGCCAGGTCGGGCGAGGTCTACCAGAACGGCCGCAAGGTTGATGCGAACGTCGATGCTATCGGGTGCGATATCTCTGGCTATGAGATATCGATCTCGAGCCAGTGCGAGGCGCCCGGCCTGCTGAAGAGTGCTTGCAAGATTATATTGCAGCACGAAATTTCCGGAATTTTGACGCTCGGCTTCATCGAGATGCTGGAGGGCGCGCGTAAAGTCGCCAGGTCCCCGAAAAATACTTGCGAGGTTGCTGTGTGCTTCTACGTAGTTACGGTTGTGCCGAAGCACGTCGCAGTAGGCATCGATCGCTAAGTAAATTCGCTAGATTGAAATGAACGGCGGCATCTTCGGGGACGATTTCGATCGCCGCGCGGTGGGCCTCCTCGGCTTTCGCAAGCTCATCGATGCGTGCATATGCGAGGCCGAGGTTGGCCAGCGCCTGGGGATAACGAGGCCGAAGAGCGATCGCCTTCTCATAATTTGCGATTGCTTCGCGCGTCGCACCCGCTTCGAGTAGCGCAGCACCCAGATTACAACAAAATGTTGGGTTCTCCGGTTCGATCGCCACGGCTTGGTCAATTTGCCGCGCTGCATTTTTGAAATAGCCGTGCTGGAAAGCAATCAGGCCGAGCAAATGGCGACAATCGGCCTGCACGGGGTTACGACGGAGAAGCTTTTTAAGCAAACGCTCGGCGGTTCCAAGGTTCCCGCTATGGTATGCTTCCAGCGCTCGATCAACATCTGATTGCGGCGATTTCACCATGATCAGGCCCCTAACTGACCACGCTCTGCGCCGCGTGGCCGAAATTACCGAAAAGCCTCGCGAGCCGTGGTTGGCCGGCGTTAGGAGCGACCCCCTGGAATTCGGCGGGCGTGGGACGTAACATTACTTCGCGATGAAGGCTTTCCCTTAGCGTTGAGCCTCCCATATTAATAACAGTTTAAGCCTGAAGAAGTACCTTTTGAGAAGCCATGAGTGACCCCCGCAAGCCCGGTAATGACGACGATGGCGTCGGCGTCGTTACCAAGACCGAGCCAAAAACTAAAAAACCGTCCCTGTATAAGGTTCTGCTTCTTAATGACGACTACACGCCCATGGAATTCGTCGTCCAAATTCTGGAGCAGTTTTTTAGAAAAAACCGCGAGGAAGCAACGCGAATTATGCTGCACGTGCACCAGAAAGGGGTTGGGATCTGCGGCGTTTATACCTACGAGGTTGCGGAGTCAAAAGTGACGCAGGTCATTGACTTCGCGCGCCAGAACAACCATCCGTTACAGTGCACGATGGAAAAAGAGTAGCGAGTAGCCAAAAGGAAGAACCTTGCCATCATTCTCACGCAATCTCGAGCGAAGCCTGCACCGTGCGCTGGCTTTCGCAAACGAGCGTCAGCACGAGTACGCGACACTCGAGCATTTGTTACTCGCATTGACCGAGGACGAAGATGCCGTTGCGGTCATGCAGGCATGCAACGTTGATCTCGATCGCCTGCGCGAGGAATTACACCGCTATCTCGACGAAGATCTCAGAAATCTGGTGGTCGATAGCGAAGAGGATGCCAAACCGACGGCGGGATTCCAGCGCGTTATCCAGCGCGCGCTGATCCACGTGCAAACTTCCGGTCGAGAAAGCGTCACCGGGGCCAATGTTCTAGTGGCGATTTTTTCCGAGCGTGAATCGCACGCGGTGTTCTACCTGCAGCAGCAGGATATGACGCGCTTGGATGCGGTCAGCTACATCTCGCACGGTATTGCGAAACGTTCGGACATGTCCGATAGCGGTCCAGTCCGTGGTGCTGAAGAGACCGAGGCCGAACCGGCCAAAAAGGGCGCTGAAGCCCTTTCAGCTTATTGCGTCAATCTCAACGAGAAGTCGATTGCCGGAAAAATAGATCCGCTCATCGGGCGTGGCGACGAGGTTGAACGGACGATTCAAATTCTATGTCGCCGCAACAAGAACAACCCGTTATTGGTTGGTGATCCCGGCGTTGGCAAGACCGCCATTGCGGAAGGGCTGGCACGCCGAATCGTTCAGGGCGAGGTGCCGGAAGTACTCAAGACCTCAACTATTTTCTCTCTTGATATGGGATCGTTGCTGGCCGGGACGCGCTATCGCGGTGATTTCGAAGAGCGCGTCAAAGCCGTCCTCACCGAACTCGAGGACTACGAAGGTGCGATCCTCTTTATCGATGAAATTCATACTGTGATCGGCGCTGGCGCGACGAGCGGCGGTGCGATGGATGCGTCTAACCTTTTGAAACCGGCACTCGCGAGCGGCAACATCCGTTGCATTGGGTCGACGACCTACAAAGAGTTTCGCAGCTATTTCGAGAAAGATAGGGCCCTGCTGCGGCGCTTCCAGAAAATCGACATCAACGAGCCCTCGCTCGAAGACACGATCAAAATCATGCATGGCCTCAAACCTTATTACGAAGAGTTTCACCACATCCGATACACCAACGATGCCATCAAAGCGGCGGTGGATCTGTCGGCTCGATACATCAACGACCGAAAACTACCGGACAAGGCTATCGATGTTATCGATGAAGTCGGTGCAGCGCAGATGCTCGTACCCGAAAATAGGCGTCGCAAGACGATCGGGGTCAAAGAGATAGAGGATATCGTCGCCAAGATTGCCCGTATTCCGCCGAAATCAGTCTCGAAGGACGATACCAACGCGCTACGTGAACTTGAGAACGAGCTAAAATCGGTGGTGTTTGGCCAGGAGCGCGCGATTGAGGCGATTTCGAGTGCTATCAAGCTGGCCCGCGCCGGACTACGCGAACCGGAAAAACCAATCGGTTGCTATCTATTCTCGGGGCCGACAGGTGTGGGTAAAACCGAAGTCGCGCGGCAACTCGCGCGCATAATGGGCGTCGAACTTATCCGCTTCGATATGTCGGAATATATGGAGCGTCACACGGTGTCGCGATTGATTGGCGCGCCGCCGGGCTATGTCGGTTTCGATCAGGGCGGCTTGCTAACTGATAGTATCGATCAGCATCCCCATGCCGTGCTGTTATTGGATGAGATCGAGAAGGCCCACCCGGATCTATTCAACATCCTGTTGCAGATCATGGATCACGGGAAGCTCACCGACCATAACGGCAAAACGATCGACTTCCGCAATGTTGTTTTGGTGATGACGACCAACGCCGGCGCTTCCGAGATGAGTAAATTTGCGATTGGCTTTGGGCGCGGCCTCAAGGAAGGCGAGGACGAGGAAGCCATCAAAAAGATGTTTACGCCGGAATTTCGTAATCGTCTTGATGCGACAATCGCATTTTCGGGCCTCAAGCCCGAAGTCATCGCTCTTGTGGTCGATAAGTTCGTACTGGAACTGGAAGCGCAGCTTGCCGATCGCAATGTCGCGATCGAACTCACCGACGACGCGCGAAAGTGGATTGCCGAAAAAGGATATGACGATATCTATGGCGCGCGGCCGCTCGCGCGGTTCATCCAGGAAAAGGTCAAAAAGAACCTTGCCGAGGAGTTGCTGTTTGGCGAACTCGCAAAAGGCGGAACGGTTATCGTAAGCCTCGGCGAAGAAGATTTGGCTTTCGAGTTCAGGCCAGCCAAGCCAAAAGTGCGTAAGCCGAAGAAGAGCACCAAACGCGGGGGCGATGATTCGGGTAGCGCGAGCGACAAAATTCCCGTCTTGGCCGATTAGCGACCCTCTAGCCGGGCATCATCATCCGCCGCCTAAGTGTGCGGCGCGCGCCTCACTCGTTGGCGCCCATCAGCTTTTCGGCTAGATCCGCAATGACCGCCTGATTGCCTGGCCTCAGTCCCCAATTGATCGGGGCCTCGTCACCGAATTTCCGCGGCAAGATGTGAATATGGAAGTGCATCACGGATTGCGCGGCGCCGGGCCCGTTTGCCTGAATTAAGTTTATGCCATCGGGCGATATCGTCTTCTCAATTGCTCGCGCGGCGCGTTGCGCCGCATTAATCGTAGCACTCATCGCGTCTTCGCTGACATCGAGGAGGTTGATGAAGTGCGCTTTTGGGATGGCCAAGGCGTGGCCTTCGTTGAATGGGTTGATGTCCATGAAAGCGAGCGCTTGATCATCTTCATAAACCTTGAAACTTGGCGCCACCCCCGACGCGATCTTGCAAAAAATACAATCAGGATCGCTGGCTATTTCTTGTCCTCCGTTCAACCCAATAGTGCGCGTGCATAGTGGCCGCTCCGAAATCTCTCGGCAAATTACTGTTGTTCTTTGCGAAACGGCGAATGCCCCTCGAGGTAGCCGATTTCAGCGTCGACCTCTTGCCGCTCATGCTTGAGATAATTGGCTATCGCATCGCGAAACGACTCATTGCGCACCCAATGCGCACTGTAGGTGTGGACCGGCAGGTAGCCGCGTGTGAGCTTGTGTGGTCCCTGGGCGCCTGCCTCAACGCGTTTGAGCCCCCGGTTGATCGCGAATTCGATCGCTTGGTAGTAGCAAATCTCGAAATGTAGAAAGGGATGATGCTCGCGGGTGCCCCAATAGCGCCCATAGAGCGTATCGCTCCCTATGAAATTTAACGCGCCGGCCACGTAGTGGTCGTCGCGTTTTGCCATGATCAGGGCGATTCGATCTGCGATTGTTTCGCTCGCGAGGCTGAAGAACTCACGATTGAGATACGCACTGCCCCATTTTCGAGCACTAGTATCGAGGTAGAACTCGTAAAATGCGTCCCAATGTTCTTCCTTTAGATCTGAGCCAGTCAGCATCTCGATCTTGATATCGTTGGTGATAGCTTCCTTACGTTCCTTCTTGACCGCTTTGCGTTTGCGCGACGCTAGTTCACCAAGAAAATCATCAAACGTTAGGTAGTTGTTATTGACCCAATGAAATTGCTCACCAGCGCGGAGCAAGAGACCAAATTTACCGAGCCGTTCCCATTCTTCGGTGGTTGGGAAGTTGATGTGAAGCGATGAGACTTCAAGTTGCTTTGCGACTTCGATTGCGGCTGCAACCAGTGTTTGCTGGGTTTCGGCCTGTTGGGGGCCTGCGGGCACGAGTAAGCGCGGTCCGGTTACCGGTGTGAACGGCACGCCGATCAAGAGTTTTGGATAATAGCTCCCCCCAGCTTGCTCGAACGCGTGGGCCCACGCGTGATCGAAAACGAATTCGCCATAGGAATGGCCCTTCAAATACATGGGCGCCGCGCCCAGCACTTGGCCGCCACTGTCCTCTACGACGATGTGATAAGGCCCCCAACCGGAGTCGGCGGTTGCCGACTTGCTTTCCTCCAGTGCGGACAGGAACTCATGTGAGACAAAAGGGTTTACCGTGCCGGCGCACGCGTTCCATTGAGCACGGTCTATGGCGCCGATACTCCCAACCGCTTTGACGGTCATCGGCTGTTTCTCAACGTCACCCATGGCTACTACGTTGTCGGCCTTTCTCGCGGCAGAAACTTCTCGAAGATGATGTTATCGACGAGATCTTGCAAGCGCATGTGTGCCCGCGCGGATGTTACCGTCCATGCCAACACAGGCAATCCGGCTTCGCGGGCGTTGCTGGCCCAGCGATGTGGCAACGTGCGGCGATCGCAGGCAACAAAATCTAACCCCTCTCGAATTAGCATCTCGATCAGGTCGGCCGAGTCTCCGCTAGCCTGGACCACCGAGCGCTCAATCACCCAACCACACACCACGTTTGGTTGCTTCGAGAGCACCTGACGCACCGAATCGACACTCATGGACATGAGGGCAACCGGACCGTTGTAGCGTTTCACTTCGTCGCCCACTGTGCTTTCAAGCTGGCCGGCAGACGCCGACTCGGATTTAAGGTCGAGCAAGAGTGCGCTCTTGCCGTTCGCCGCGTGCAGCACGCCCTGGAGGGTTGGGATAGCCTGATCGCTGTTCTTGAGGCGCATTCCGATCAAGTCCCCGAGTGTCATTGAAGAGACCGTACCGCGATGTCCGGTCATCCGTCGGAACGCATTGTCGTGAAATATGACCGGTATGCCATCGTGGGTAAGCCTGACGTCGAGTTCGATGCCAAATCCCGCCTGCTGCGCGGCAACAAAAGCGGCGAACGAATTCTCGGGGGCCGTAGCATCATGCAAGCCACGGTGGGCAAACGGGGCTTCCGTCAGCCAATCGGCCATGGCTTTGCCTCGCGGCACGTCTACGCAATTGAAAAAATAGCGTCGATTTCGATTGTCATATCGTGGGGCAGTGCGACAGCGCCGATCGTCGAGCGCGCATGGCGCCCCCGATCACCAAACACCTCTACCATGAGATCCGACGCCCCATTCATCACTTGCAGCAAGTTAGTAAAACCGGGCACGGCGTTGATAAGTCCGAACAGGCGAATGCAACGCACTACCCGGTCGAGGTCGCCGTCGCACGCATGATTGGCCTGGGCGATCAGATTTAGCCCGGTCAATCGCGCAGCTTCGTAGGCGTCGTCCTCACTGATCGCGCCACCGACTTTGCCGATTGACCCGGGCCCGCCATCACGCATTGGGCCTTGGCCGGCGACAAATAAGAGATCGCCGGTCTGTACATAGGGGATGTAGTTGGCCTGCGAGATAAAGGGAGTCGGCAAGGCGAGCCCTAGCTCCTGCAAACGGGTATTAATTTGTCCGGCCACGTGGAACTACGCGATCTCGAACACGCCTTCGACTTCGACCGCGACACCAGCAGGCAGGTTGCCGGCGCCGACAGCGAATCTGGCATGGCGGCCTTTGTCACCAAAGATCTCGACCATCAGATCTGAGGCACCGTTCATAACCTGCGGGTGTTGCTTGAAGTCGGCGGAACCGTTGACATAACCACCTAAGCGCACGCACCTCGTGACGCGATCGAGGTCGCCATCACAAGCGGCTTTTACCTGGGCCAGAACATTTAGAGCGCAAACGCGTGCCGCGCTTTGACCCTCTTCGAGGGTGACATCATCACCGACGGTGCCGATGTAACTCAGTTCACCATCGACGAAGGGGATTTGTCCGGATACGAAAACCAGAGAGCCGTGCACGACGTAAGGCACATAATTGGCAACCGGCGCGGGCCCTTCGGGAAGGGAAATTCCAAGTTCTTCGAGACGTGATTGGATTTGACCGGCCATGTCGATCCCCCGGGCGTTTGGTCCGAACGAGTTCGTAGCATAATCCGCCACCGCGTGGCGAGTTATGCAGCGGGGAAACTCTCAAATTTTGCGCTAGGGCGTGGCCAGTTGGACCACAGCGCGCGAACGATCGTTTCGGTTCTTGTTGGCCTGCCTGTTTGCGAACATCTCAGCATCGGCGTGCTGGATCACCAATTCCGGTGCATCGCTGGCGCCATAGGCGACCACGCCGAAGCTCGCATGAACGTGAATGTACGTCGACTCAAATGTCGAATGTGACGTGTTGATGATATTTTGCAATTCGGTTGCCCGGCGTTTTTCTTCTTCGCTTGGTGTTCGCACCAGCAGGGCACCGAATTCATCGCCGCCATATCGGGCGACCATGTCGTTGGCGCGTACTTGGCGCGAGAGAATTTCTGCAACACGCATCAGAACCGCGTCACCGGCTTCGTGGCCCAACGAATCGTTTGCCGTCCTAAAGTTATCGATGTCGATGAAAGCGAGCACGCCAGTCTCATCGTAGCGCCTGGTCGCGGCCAGTACGGCGTAGAAGAATTCGTCGAACGCCCGGCGATTGGGAAGCCCAGTCAACGGATCTATCAGAGCGAGTTGCTGCAGCTGCGCGATATGCTCGCGCTGGGCACCCAGGCGTCGCTCGGCGGCTGCTAAAAGTGACAATGCCTGCTCTAGCAGTATATCCGTGTTGTCGTCATCGTACCCAGGGTGCTCGATCTGGTTGGACAATTGGTGCGCACCGAGTGCGAGCTCCAGGCGGACATCGAAGAGTGGTTCGATCTGACTGACGGGAATGATGGCTTGGACCATGGGTTTTTATCTGTTCGCTTGCTTGAGTTATGGCATAACGCACGATTGGTAACGCAACCAAAATGCCACCGGGAAATAGTGTCTTTTCAATGGTTTAACAGCCATATTTTGGGAGCAAGTCCTGCCCATGGGCAGGTTTGTCCGACGGTCTGGTTAATGCCTCGGCCGAAGGACCCATGGTGTAGACTATGCGGACGCTGCGCCAACGAGGAACTGAACACGTGCGTTACACATTTTTCACTCTGCTTTTGGTTGTGGTATCAGCGAGCGTATCAGCCCAGGCACCGGCCCTTCTGGCGCACCGGGCAATCTATGATCTTGCACTCGACCGCGCTGCCTCTGGGAGCGGTGTTATCGGCGCACGTGGCCGATTGGTCATGGAGTTGGCCGATAGCTGTGATGGCTACACACTCAATCAGCGTATCCGCAACGAGCTGCGCCAAACCGGCAATGACTACATTGCTGATCTCACGGTATCGACGTGGGAAGCCAGTGACGGGTCGGCGTTTCGCTTTAGCTCGCGCCACGTCGTAAACGACAAAACGGTCGAGGAAATTCTTGGCCGCGCGAATGGCGCCACCAATGCAGGGGAGAGTGAAGCTGATTTCAAAAAGCCCTCGGAGAGAAAGTTAGTGCTGCCGCGCGAGACGATTTTTCCGACCCAGCATGCCTTGCTCCTCCTTGAGCGCGCGGCGCTTGGTGAAAAATTTGTGCGCGCAACCGTGTTCGATGGCTCGAGTGCCGAGGGATTGCAAGCGACGACAGCGGTGATCCTTGAGCACTTCCCGCGAGGCACCTACAAAGGCAAGGGCAACGGCACGCTTGCGCAGCTCGAATCGTGGCGCATGCAGATCGCCTACTTCAAAATCGATACAGCGGGTGGAGATAGTCAGCCTGAATACGAAGTTGCGTTTCGCCTCTTCGAAAACGGCGTCTCTACCGACGTGACGCTCGATTATGGCGATTTTGCGCTCAAGGGCGTACTCAAGGTTTTCGAACCACTACCGTCTAACTGTTAGCGCTCCTTACGAGCGTGCCTTAGTTCGTGGGCCACAACCACGCGGCGCCGCGAACGCCGCTAGCATCGCCGTGCTTTGCTCGGCGTAGCGTTGTGCCCACTTCGTCCGAAAACACAAACTCTCGCCATAGCTTCGGAACGTTCTCGTACAGTCGGTCGATTTTTGACAGGCCGCCCCCGAGAACGATGGTTTCGGGATCGAGGAGATTAATCACCGTTGCCAAGGCGCGGGCCAACCGGTTTTCGTAGCGTTGAAGAAGCGTCTCGGCGCGCCGTCTTGATGTGCGAGCTCAACGATGTTGTCGGCGACCGGGAGTACGGGTCCACCCAAATCGCACCACGCGCGTTCCAAGGCTGGTCCGGCCAGGAAGGTCTCTACGCACCCCAGCTTGCCGCACCAACACATCGGCCCGGGGTTTTCGTTGTCCTCTCGCTAGGGTATTGGATTGTGGCCCCATTCGCCGGCGATCGCGTTGGCTCCGCCGAGCAATCGCCCATCGAGGACGAATCCGCCGCCGACCCCGGTGCCAAGAATAACCCCAAAGACGCTGGTAGCATCAGCCCCGGCGCCGTCGCTGGCTTCGGAGAGCGCAAAGCAGTTGGCATCGTTTGCGAGCTTGACCGGCCTTTGCAGCGCCGTTTCCAGATCGTGGTCGAACCGCCGGCCAATGAGCCAGGTTGAATTCGCGTTCTTAATGAGGCTGGTAGCCGGGGAGACGGTGCCCGGAATACCAACCCCGACTGTGCAAGCGCCCCCGACCCGCGCCTCGGCTTCGACGACGAGATTAGTGATTGCTTCGATCGTTCGCTGGTAAGAACCCCGAGGTGTGGCAACGCGGCGTCGGAAGCATTCGCTGTCGCAGTCGTCGAAGGCGATGGCTTTGATTTTGGTGCCGCCGAGATCGATCCCGATGCGCATACATGAAACATATCGTGTTTCGTTCGGGTGCGGCGGGCACAAAAAAAGCCGGGCAAAACCCGGCCTCTATGCGTCGCGGTCATTTGTTACTTGATCTTGCCTTCTTTGAACTCGACATGCTTGCGCACGACCGGATCATACTTACGTAAGCTGAGTTTCTCGGTCTGCGTGCGAGGGTTTTTCTTGGTTACATAGTAGAACCCGGTATCAGCCGTGCTCACCATTCTGATCTTTAGCGTCGCCGATTTAGCCATTTTCCGACCAATCTACTCGTGTCGAGGATGACGCGGACGATACGCGAATTCAATGCGCTGTCAAGAAGCTGGACGCGCCTCGCCGACTGATCCCTGGGCGAAGCGCCGCGCCACAACGATTGCGGCATAGATGAGGCTCACTGCGGCCGCGACGATAGGAAGCGCGCTTACATCCCAGGCGTCCATCGCCGCGCCCGTAACGATCGGGCCGACCAGCGTTCCAATCGAATACATCGTTACGATGACGGCGCTGGCGGCAACCAGATCGGCGCCCTTGAACCTCTGGCCCAGCAGCGTTAGGCCGACCGAATAGATCGCTGTCGCGGTACCACCCCAGATAAAGGTGGCAATCCAGAAACCAATCGATCCGGTGGCTACGAAAAGGTACGCGGACACCGAAAGTCCGGCGATCGTTGCCGCGATCGCGAGTACTGTTCGCCGATCCCAACGATCGGCCAGCCATCCGAAGAAAAGTGGAATGACGATCGCGCCCGTCACGAAAACAGTGACGGGTAACACTGCGAGATCACCCTCAAGGCCGCGCCGCAATGCATATAGCGGCAGTAGGTACAATGCCAAGGTCTCGATGAATCCCAAGGTGAGGCCGGCCAACGTTCCCGACGGCGCGATACGAATGTAGCGCAGCAAGGAGATCGATGACCGTGTCGCAATGGGCGGTGCCGAACCGCGGGCGAGGATTACCGGAATAGAACCAAGGGCGACAACCACGATACCCACAAGAAATGGCGCCAAACCCTCGGTGCCGACAACGATCAAGATAAGGGGACCGACGGCAAGCCCGATTGACATAACGGTGACGTAAAGCCCCAGGAGGCGGCCGCGTTGCGCATCCGGCACGATTTGATTTATCCAAGCCTCACTCAGGATGAACAAGGCGCCGCCACCCATCCCGTAGAGAAAGCGGATTGCGAACCAGGCCCAGAAATTGGGAAACATAGGTAGTATCGCGAGCGAAACGAGGATCATCGCGATGGATGCCAACAACACGTTCGCGGTTCCGAAGCGTCGGACGAGACTTGGTAGGAGCGGGGCGAATGCGATCGAACCCGCGGCTGCCATGGCGGAATTGACACTGATCAGGGTGTAACTCACGCCCTGCCGCTCGAGGATCAGCGAAAGTAGCGGCGATGTGATTCCAAACGTCATGCCGACAATGCTGATGCTCGCGATTACCGCCGCGAGGCTCAGGATTTGATCGCGACCATATGCGGCGCCTTCGCCAACCGGCGAGGACCCGCGTAAGCGGTCAGTCATACTCGACGATCTTGCGGAACTTTATTACCGGGATCCGACGATCCAGCGCGCTCTTGCCGTCGATACCATCGAGCCGCTGTTTGACTTCATTGGTGACGAAGCGGGTGATCCAAGCGCTTGGAAGATCCTTCACACTGTCGATCGGTACCCACGACAGCTCGTCCAATTCGCCATCGCCGGTAAGAGCGTCCTGGGCGCCCTGGGCAACCGAAGCGTCGGTTACAAAAAACCTGGCGTGGAAACGGCGGGGGTTGCCCGGTGGCGTGATCGCACGCGCGACGTAATCAAGGGTATCGAGCGCGGGTGCCAGGCCAGCGTCAGAGAACGCTCGCCAGGCAGCGGGGACGCTTTTCTTTTGCTTCAGCGTGGAGCGAACCCCGACCAGTACACCGGTTTCCTCGGCGGTCTCTCGTATCGCGCTTAACGCCAGCGTGCGGGCACGACGCTCTGAGCAGCTAATCATGAGTCGGTCACGGATATCATCACGCAGCTCGGATGCTGCGAGCACCTTGGCGTCGGCACTCTCGACCCGGCCGCCAGGGAACACGAACACGTTCGGCATGAAGACGTGGTTTTGCCGTCGACGACCCATCAGAATTTCGGCACCACTACTCGATTTCCGGAGCAACACGAGGGTCGCCGCATCCTTTGGTCGAACATGCTTATTCGGGGCGGAACTTTCAGGCTGCGAGGTCATATTGCTAACGTGCCCGCGAGGTCAGAGCTTGTCCAGCGCTCCTGTCGGGCCGGGGTGGCAGGCTCAGCGGCGGCGATGATATTTCCGACCTTTGTTTCCGCGTTTGGCTTTTTCCGGGCGCAACTTGATGGTCCCGGAGCCGTCGGTCTCATGGGAGACAACTGTCAGCGATAGCGATCCCGTGACGACGTTTACCTCGTCGAGCCGCACGCGGATGCTGTCACCCAATCGATAGACGTGGCCGGAGTTGCGGCCGATCAACGCATGGTGGTCTTCGTCGTGGACGTAGTGGTCGTCGAGACGACGCATCGGCACCAATCCATCGACCCCATTCGGGTCGAGGCCGACGAACAATCCGAATCGCGACACGCCGGTGATATGGCCGGAAAAATCATCACCGGCGCGGTCGGCGAGGTAGGCGGCGACATAGCGATCCGTCGCATCGCGCTCGGCCGCATCCCCGCGCCGCTCCGTCGCGGTGATTTGTTCGGCAATCGATACGAACTCGTCGCGTTCCACCCCGAGACCGTCGTCGCCGAGTTTTAACGCCGAAACCAAACTTCGATGGACCAGGAGATCGGCGTAGCGCCGGATCGGCGATGTGAAGTGTGCGTAGCGTCTGAGATTAAGGCCGTAGTGGCCAAGGTTGTTGGGACTGTAGACCGCTCTGGCTTGGGAACGCAGGATAACTTCATTGACCAGTTTTTCGTCGGGTGTGGCGGCGACCTTGGCGAGGATTGCGTTGAATTGCTGCGGACGAATTATCTGCGCCCGCGATAGCTTCAAATTCAACTGGCTCAGCAAATCTCGCAATGCTTCGAGCTTTTCTGGATTGGGCAGGTCGTGCACTCGGTACATGCACGGGGCATCGGCGGTTTCGAGTGCTTCGGCTGCAGCTACGTTGGCGGCGATCATGAACTCTTCGACCAGGCGATGACTGTCCAAACGCGGCTGGGTCGAAATCGATGCGACCTTTCCATTCTCATCGAGGGTGATGCTGCGTTCAGGGAGGTCGAGCGCGAGTGGTTGGCGATTGTCGCGCTCGGTTTGCAGCGCTGCATAGGCTTGGAACAAGGGGAGAAGTATCGACTCAAGTATCGGCTTCGTGACGGAATCGGTCTCGCCGTCGATCGCCGCCTGCGCCTGTTGGTAGGTCAATCGGGCGGCAGATCGCATCACGCCGCGCTCAAAGCGATGGCGCAGTTTCTGGCCCTTATGGGAGATCCAAATGTGGACCGCTAAGCATGGCCGCTCGTCATGCGGGCTCAATGTGCAGAGGTTTGTCGCCAATGTCTCGGGTAGCATCGGGACCATCCGATCCGGGAAATAGACCGAATTGCCGCGCTCGCGCGCGGCACGGTCGAGGGCGCCGTCTGGGCGTACATAGTGCGCGACGTCGGCGATCGCGACGACGATATGCCAACCCCCCTTGTTCTTGGGATCCTCGTCGGTTTCGGCCCAGACCGCATCGTCAAAATCACGCGCATCAGTAGGATCGATGGTGATCAACGGAATCGAGCGAAGATCAACGCGCTGAGATAGTTTGACCTCCAGTGCGGCCGCGGCTTTGGCTTCGGCTAGCACCTCTGTCGAGAATTCCGTCGGGATACCCTGGGTGTGGATGCTGATAAGGCTGAACGCTCGGGGATCATCGATGTGGCCGATACGCTGCTTGATACGCGCGCGACCTAGGCCAAGATGTTGTCCGGGAATGATTTCGGCGGCGATCAATTCGCCGGGCTTAACGCCTAGATCGCTGCCGCCCTCGATAATAAACTCTTTCCTGAGCTTGCGGTCGGTCGGAACCAACCGCGCCTGGCGGCCGACGATTTCGTAGATCCCGATGACCTCGTGTGCGTCGGCACCGAGATGCCGTATTGGTTCGGCCTGGTAGAGTTCGGGTCCAACCATCGTTAGTCGAGCCAGGATGCGATCACCAACACCCGGCGCGCTTAGCGTTTTGCGACCCGGAGCTAGTTTGATTCGCGGGGGCTCGGAGTCGCTGGGCCATTTGGTCGGGCGGGCGAAGACCTCGCCATCGACGTCTACTTCGCTGATTTCGATCACGCCGACCGAAGGAAGTTTGCCGCCCGCGACGAAGCGGCGGCGGTGACCACGTTCGATCGATCCCTCCTCGGACAGGTCGCGCAGAATCGCGCGTAGTGTCTCGCGCGCCGAACCCTTGAGACGGAATGCGCGGGCGATGTCGCGTTTGTTTACGCGCCCGCCGCTCTCTTCGATGTAGCGGAGAATCTCGTCCTTGGTCGGAAGTTGAGCTTGGCGTCGTGGTTTAGTCAAGGACGAGGTGTTACTCAGCGGCCGCTTTCGATGAGGCGCGTTTCTTGGTGGTTTGGGCAGTGGCTTTTCGCTTGCGTGGTGCTCGTTTAGTGGTTTTTCCCTTCGCCGCCTTTGCCTTCAGCAGCTCGACGGCTTGGTCGATCGTTATTTCATCGGGTTCGGTGCTTTTTGGCAGCGTGGCGTTGATGCCTTTATAGGTAACATAGGGACCGAAGCGGCCTTTCTTTATCGAGATTTCGCCGCCGTCGGGGTGCTCGCCAAGCGACTTGAGGGTTTGGCTTTGTTGTCGTCCGCCTCGCTTCGGTTCGGCGAGCAGGGCGACGGCCCGGTTGAGACCAATAGTGATAACGTCATCATCGGCTGGGATGGAAGTGTAGACGCCGTCGTGGCGGAGGAAGGGACCATAGCGGCCGATGCCGGCAATGATCTTCTTTCCGTCTTCAGGGTGCAGACCGACCTCGCGTGGCAGCGACAAGAGACTGAGCGCGATATCCAGCGATAGTTCACTTGCCGGGATGCCTTTGGGGAGGGCGATGCGTTTTGGTTTCTTATCCTCTTCAGCCTCCCCGAGCTGAACGTAGTGGCCATAAGGACCCTTGCGAAGGGTTACGGGCAGATCGTTTTTCGGGTCGGTGCCGAGTTCGACCGGACCGTCCGCAGCAATATCGGCATCACCGCCGCTATCCGAAGTCGTAAGGCGTCGGGTAAAGCGGCAATCCGGGTAGTTCGAACATCCCACAAATGCTCCGAAGCGACCAACCTTGAGGCTCAAGCGACCGTCGTCGCAACTGGTGCACGTACGCGGATCGGTTCCGGCATCAGAGCTGGGAAATACGTGCTGCGCGAGAATATCGTTCAATGCGTCGAGCACGTCGCGCACCCGCAATTCACCCATCCCGTCGATCGCTGGCTTGAACGAGGACCAGAATTTGTGCAAGACGTCGGTCCAATTGACCCGTCCAGCCGAAACCTCATCGAGCTGATCCTCAAGATCCGCGGTAAAACTGTATTCGACGTAACGTTCAAAGAAACCGACCAGAAACGCCGTCACGAGTTGGCCGCGGTCCTCCGGGATGAAGCGACCCTTTTCCAACCGGACATAGTCGCGGTCCTGCAGGACGGAGAGGATACTCGCATAGGTCGACGGGCGACCGATCCCCAGTTCTTCCATGCGTTTGACCAGAGTCGCCTCTGAAAAACGCGGCGGCGGTTCGGTGAAATGCTGGCTGGGTGTGATGTCGCCGCAGCGGAGCTCTTCTCCAGGCACTACGTTTGGTAGCGAATGGTCCTCTTCGTTGTCGGCCTGATCGTCGCGGCCTTCTTGGTAGAGTTTGAGGAACCCGTCGAACAACGTGATCGATCCGGTCGCGCGCAGGACGCAGGCAGAGTTGGGCGGCACGATGTCAATCGTCGCACGTTCGATCCGCGCGCTGGCCATCTGGCTCGCGATCGTACGTTTCCAAATTAACTCGTAGAGGCGTAGCTGGTCGCGATCGAGGAAGCCGGCGATGTCACTCGGCAGGCGCGTGAGATCGGTCGGTCGAATCGCCTCGTGTGCCTCCTGCGCGTTCTTGGCTGCGGTGAGGTAGGCGCGCGCCTCTTTGGGCACATAGGCCGCACCATATTGCTGCGCAATCGTCGTGCGACATTCCTCGATGGCCTCGTTGGCGATCTGCACCCCGTCGGTGCGCATGTAGGTAATCAAGCCCACAGTTTCGCCGCCGATATCGATTCCTTCATATAGCTTCTGTGCCACCTGCATTGCATGTTGTGGGCGCAGTTGGATTTTGCGCGAGGCTTCCTGTTGCAGCGTCGAGGTTGTGAAGGGTGCCGGCGGATTGCGTTGCTGTTCCTTGCGGGTAACGTCGGCGACCGCAAAGCTCGGAGAGCCGGCGATTGTGGCGACCGCTGCATCGGCCGCCTCCTTGTTGGCGAGATCGAATTTGTCGAGCTTGGCGCCATCGAGCGTGGTCAGACGGGTGGCAAAGGATGGCCCATCGCTTCCATCGACCTTGCTGAACCCAACCTCAACCGACCAATATTCGCGTGGGTCGAATGCTTCGATCTCGAGTTCGCGCTCACAGACCAGCCGCAGTGCAACCGATTGCACCCGGCCCGCCGATTTCGCGCCGGGCAGCTTTCGCCACAACACCGGAGACAGAGAGAAGCCGACCAGATAGTCCAGCGCGCGACGTGCTTGCTGAGCATTGACTAGGCTCATATCGATATCGCGCGGGTGCGCGATGGCGTCGAGGACGGCTCGTTTGGTTATTTCGTTGAAAACGACGCGCTTCACATCGACCGAGTCCACCGCGCCCTGGCTTTCGAGCACCTTGAGCACATGCCAAGAAATCGCCTCCCCCTCGCGATCGGGGTCCGTCGCCAGATAGAGGTGGGAAGCGCCTTTCAGCGCTTTCCTGATTTCGCCAAGATGTTTCTTCGCGCGATCGTCGACCTCATAGATCATCGCGAAGTTGTCGTCCGGCTGCACTGACCCTTCTTTCGAAGGCAGATCCCGGACATGGCCATAACTTGCAAGAACCTTGAAGCCTTCGCCAAGGTACTTATTGATGGTTTTGGCCTTAGCCGGCGATTCGACGATAACAACGTCCATGACGCGTGAGACTACTCCGTGGGACCGCTACTGGCGGAACCGACCAGGCTAGGAACTAATTGGTCTTTATGGAAACCCGATTTCCAGGATGCCGTACCAGACGGCCCGCCAACTCAAGCTCCAGCAAAATGGTCAAAACCGCCGAGGGAGTCAAATGGGACTGCCTAACGAGTTCGTCAACCTCTACCGGCGTTGGGCTTAGTAAATCGTTAATCGTCGTCCGTCCCGATCCAAGTTCGGCCGGTTCGCCATAGGAGTCCGCGTCATCCTTCTCGGGTTGATCGATTGTGATCGGAGCCGCAACTGTCGCCGACGAATCAGGCACTCCAAACTCCAATGCACGCAAGATGTCATTGGCGTGTTCGACCAGCGTTGCGCCCTGGCGAATGAGATCGTTGCTGCCACGCGCGCGGGGGTCGCGCGGTGATCCGGGCACTGCGAAAACATCGCGGCCCTGCTCGGCCGCGAGGCGAGCGGCAATCAATGAACCCGATTTGAGCGCTGCTTCGACCACCAGAACGCCGCGCGCGAGGCCTGAAACCAAGCGATTGCGACGGGGAAAATGCCGCGCCTGAGGCTTGGTACCAAATCGTGTTTCGCTCACTAATGCGCCCCGCCCGCCGATACGGCCCTGCAATTCTTGATGCTCGGGCGGGTACACCACATCAATGCCACCGGCGATCACCCCGATCGTGCCGTGCTCGATCGCGCCGGTATGAGCGGCACCATCGATGCCCCGGGCTAGGCCCGAGGCAATAACAAATCCAGCGCAACCGAGATCGGCCGCAATACCCCGGGTGAATTGCCGCCCCGATGCGGATGCGTTTCGCGCACCAACGATTGCGAGGATCGGCCGCGACAAGAGCGAAGGATCTCCCTTGACGGCGAGAAGCGGCGGCGGATCCGCGATCGCGGCGAGTGACGCCGGATAAGCCGGACTGCCGAGGGCGATCCAATGCGCACCGAAATCGAGCGCGGCATTGAATTCGCGTCGCGGGTCTTGCTCAGTACAGAGTTTTATTTGCGACTTACCGCCCGATCGTCCGCCGCGCTCAGCCAGGGCCGGCAGTTCCTCAATCGCCCGCGCCGCCGACCCGAACCGCCCGAGCAGTTGAAAGAAACCGATCGGCCCAACATTGCTGCTTCGGATTAGCCTAAGCCAATCGCACGTGGCGCGGTCGTCATCCGGCGGCTCTATCGAGGGCATTGCCTTTGATGGCCGATCAATCGCGGGTCGTCAATTGCGCCAGTGACCTGGCGGCAGACACGACACGCTACGACGCCGATGATCCACCGATTTTGGTTTCTTTCCCGCGCACCAGGCGGGCAATGTTCTCGCGGTGGCGAAGAACGATCACAAATCCTATAAACACAGCAAATTCAATACGTTGTAGGTCCGTTTGATAGAAATCAGCTAGCCTCCCCGTGGCATCGGCCAGATACCATGTGACCACCGGCGCAAGAACAAATGCCCACAGTGCCGCAAGCGACGAGAATCGTAGCAATGCAGCGATCAGCAGCCAGGTGACGCAAGCAATCAGACCAACCGGCCAGGCCATGCCCAGCAAGATGCCGAGGCCGGTTGCGACGCCCTTGCCACCCCAGGAAAACCAGGTGGCCACCGCGACGATCGCGACACCAACCAGCCCGAACAGCCACGATCCGCCGGTGGCGACGAGGAGATAAGCAACAACCAGTCCGATAATTGTTGCGAGCATCTGAACCACGGCACGGAAATTGCCCAGGCCGAGCCATAGCGGGAACAAATGACCCAGCAACGCGCTCCCACCAGCCAGGACCGCGAAGTCCTGGGTGAAGTAGAGGTCGGCGATCACGACGACCACGGCACCCTTGGCGCCATCTAGTACTAGGGTTGCCAGTGCCAACCATTTGCGGCCCGTGCGCAAAACGTTAGTCGCGCCGATATTGCCGGAGCCGATTGAGCGGATGTCGCCGGCGCCGCCGAGCTTGGTTAGAATCAGGCCAAAGGGGATCGACCCGATCAGATAGCCAGCCAACGCGGCGGCATAGAACGGCCAGGTATACGCGAAACTACCGAGCGGATCGGGCACGGCAGGATTCGTCAGTTACCATCTAGACGATGGACGATGTTGCCGCCGACAATCGTCATTACCGCACGGCCTTGGACCGGATGATTTTCGAATGGTGTGTTTTTCGATTTGCTGCGAAACACACCCGCGTCGATCACCCAGGGAACATCGGGATCGAAGATTGTCAGATCGGCAGGTGTGCCTGATCTAAGACTCCCGCGACGCAAGCCAAGTAGTTCGGCCGGCCTAGTAGTGACCTTGGTGAGGAACTCAGACAAAGTGAGGTGTCCGTTGTGGACAAGTTCGAGCCCTATAGGCAGCAGAGTTTCGAGGCCGACCGCGCCGTCTTCGGCCTGCTCAAACGGCTGGCGCTTGCTCTCCTGATCCTGGGGCATGTGGCAGGAGGCGATCACGTCAATCGTGCCGTCGATCAACGCGTCAACCACGGCGCGTCGGTCGTCCTCACTGCGTAGCGGCGGTGAGAGCTTTGCGAACGTACGGTAATTGCCGATCGAGGTTTCATTGAGCGCGAAGTGAACTGGAGAAACGCCGCAGGTAACCGGTAGGCCCCTTTGTTTTGCGGCGCGCACCGCGTCGAGCGCCGTAGCCGTCGAAATACTGGAGACGTGGTAGCGCGCGCCGGTTAACTCGACGAGCCGGATATCGCGCTCAACAATTATCGTCTCGGCTGCGGTGGGGATCCCCGAGAGCCCGAGACGCGTTGCAACTTCGCCTTCATTCATGCACCCGTTTTTTGTCAGGCTGGGTTCGGCGGCGTGGTGCATGATGAGGATGTCGAAGTTTGACGCATAACTCAGCACGCGCCGCATCACCAACGAATCGGCGATGGTGTGGGTTCCATCGGTAAGGGCAACCGCGCCCGCCGATTGGAGGAGCCCCATTTCGGTCATTTCGCGCCCGCCCAGCCCTTTGGTGATCGCGGCGGTCGGCAGGATGCTGACTTGGGCGGTCTCACGGGCTTGGCGCGCGACAAACTCAACTAAAGCGACATTGTCGATCACAGGGTCGGTCTCCGGCATCATCGCGATCGTGGTGACGCCACCGACAGCTGCAGCCTCGCTTGCCGTCGCCAATGTTTCCTTGTGCTCAGTACCGGGTTCGCCGATGAAAACCCGCATATCGATGAGGCCAGGCGCCAGGCATTTACCTGCGCAATCGAAGACCTCGATGCCGTCGGGGATGCCGTCGGCAAATAAACTTGGCCCCAAATCGGCAATGATGTGCCCATCGACGAGGATCGCGCCCTGCAGATCCATGCCGAGCGCGGGATCTAACAGGCGAGCATTGATGAAGGCTTTACGCTGGGTCGTCGCTTTCACGGCGCGCCCGAGCGGATTTTTTCGAGGAGCATCGCCGATCTGTCGGTTTCGGGTTGGTTCGCGATCGGTAGCAGGAGCGCGTGCAAACACGCCATCCGTACCGCAACACCCATCTCAACCTGCTCTCTGATCACGCTTCGAACGATATCGTCGGCGATCTCGGTATCAATTTCGACACCCCGGTTCATTGGACCCGGATGCATGACCAGCGCGTCATCTTTGGCAAGCGCTAGTTTCTCTCTGTCGAGGCCGTAAAAACGGAAATATTCGCGGATGGAAGGGACAAACGAGCCGTGCATGCGCTCGGTCTGGAGCCTGAGCATCATGATGATGTCGCACCCCGCCAATCCTTTTTTCATGTTGGTAAAGACGGTGACACCTAGTCGGTCAGCATGAGGTGGCAGCAAGGTTGGGGGTGCGATCAGGCGAATCTCCGCCCCCATTGCCGCCAGCAAGTGAATGTTCGATCGGGCAACCCGGCTATGCAGGATATCGCCGCAAATGGCGATACGCAGGCCGGTGAGTTTCTTGCGCCGGCGCCGGATGGTCAGGGCGTCGAGCAGCGCCTGGGTCGGATGTTCGTGGCTGCCGTCGCCGGCATTGATCACCGCGCAATCGACTTTTTGCGACAATAGCTCCACCGCCCCGCTCTCGGAGTGCCGTACGACCAACACGTCAGGGTGCATGGCGTTAAGAGTCATCGCCGTGTCGATCAGGGTTTCGCCTTTTTTGATCGAGGACCCCTCGATCGACATGTTGATCGTATCGGCGCCGAGACGCTTGCCGGCGAGTTCGAATGACGTCCGGGTTCGAGTCGATGACTCGAAGAAAACATTGATTTGCGTGCGCCCTCGCAGCACCGATTGCTTCTTGTCGACTTGGCGATTGAGGTCGACATAGGTGTCGGCCAAGTCCAGAAGTTGGGTAATTTCGAGAGCCGACAACCCCTCGATACCGAGCAAATGGCGCTGCGAGAAAGGGATCGAATCCGGGGGTGTCATTAATACGCGACTATACGTCTGCTCGGTGGTTTGTAACAAGCGAACTAGCGCGATAAGTGCTCCAAAACGGACTCTTTGTTAAGGGGGAAATCGCCTAATCGCTAGCCACAGATGACGCGGCGTTGATCGCGTCGAGCGCACCTTGCAGGATGTAGGCGGCCGCCATTTTGTCGACCACCTCCTTTTGGCGCTTGCGGCTGAGATCAGCCTCGATCATCGTTCGGGTTACCGCCGCGGTCGAAAGACGTTCGTCCCAAAGCGCCATCGGCAAGTCGAGTGATTCGGCCAAGTTTTTCTGAAACTGGCGGATGGATTGGCAAGCGCGCCCTTCGCTGCCATCCATGTTGATCGGCAATCCGATCACAATCCCGCCGACCCCCTCTTTGCGAACCAGTTCGCTAAGTTGCGCCGTGACGATCGAAAACTTGCCGCGTTTGAGGGTGCTGTGTGGCGACGCAATCGACAGCCGCGGATCGGAAAGCGCGATGCCGACAGTTTTGCTGCCCACATCGAGTCCGAGTAAACGCTGGCCGCTTTCGAGCGCCGTTTTGAGTGCCTGAGGGTTGCAGACCAACATGGCCAGTGGTAGCTTCCGCGCCGTCTTTCAGGGGCCTGAAAGACTAGGGTTTTCCTTACAAATGGGACGGCCGTCCCGGCCGCAAAGTGGCACATGTCGTTGGATCACGCCACTGTTCGACGCATAGCTCGTCTCGCCCGGATCGAAGTGACCGACGACGAGGTCGAAACCTATGTCGGCGAACTGTCCAACATTTTTGAGTGGATCGACCAGCTCAGCGAAGTCGATACCCAGAACGTGCTGCCGATGACACGCGTTGTGGATGTCCAACTGCCGAAGCGGAAGGATGAAGTCACCGATGGCGGTGCGCGCGATGATGTCCTCGCAAACGCACCCGAGACCGACGACGGCTGTTTCGTCGTGCCCAAGGTGTTGGAGTAGGCATGGCCGAGCTTACCGATCTCACCATCGCTGCCGCGCGCGACGGCCTCAAGGCCGGTGATTTCAGCGCCAAGGAACTCGCCGACTCCCATATTCGCGCTGTTGAATCCGCCCGGGCGCTTAACGCACTGGTCCTGGAAACACCGGACCGTGCGCGGAGCGACGCGACCGCTTCCGACAAGCGACGCAGCAGCGGTCAGTCACGCGGCCCCCTCGACGGTATTCCGCTTGCGATCAAGGATCTTTTTTGTACCGCGGGTATCTTGTCGCGCGCCTGTTCCAACATCCTTGACGGTTTTACGCCGACCTATGAGTCCACGGTCACCGCCAATTTATGGGCGGCCGGCGCGGTCATGCTCGGCAAGACCAACATGGACGAATTCGCGATGGGCTCGTCCAATGAGACCAGTTTTTTTGGCCCGGTGACCAATCCGTGGCGCCGCGAAGGCGACAACCGGCCGCTGGTGCCGGGCGGCTCGTCCGGCGGATCCGCGGTGGCCGTCGCAGCCAAACTAGCGCTTGGCGCGACCGGAACCGATACCGGTGGCTCGATCCGCCAACCCGCGTCCTTTTGCGGCATCGTCGGCTTCAAGCCGACCTATGGCCGGTGTTCGCGGTGGGGTGTTGTTGCATTTGCCTCGAGCCTTGATCAACCAGGGCCGATGACGCGCACCGTACGTGACGCCGCGATTATGCTGGGCGGGATGGCGGGTCACGACCCCAAGGATTCGACGTCGGTAGATCTGCCGGTCCCTGACTATGAAGCAGCCCTTACCGGCGATATACGCGGTTTACGGGTGGGCATCCCGGCCGAATACCGAATGGACGGTATGCC
This sequence comes from Alphaproteobacteria bacterium, assembly GCA_963583675.1. GTDB lineage: Bacteria > Pseudomonadota > Alphaproteobacteria > SHVV01 > SHVV01 > CAUZWH01. The sequence goes on along the minus strand of CAUZWH010000001.1, from coordinate 2,898 downwards.
ACCTGAGATCGAGCAGCTCTGGCAACAGGGTGCGAACTGGCTGCGCGATGCCGGGGCTGAGATCGTTGATATCAAGTTGCCGCACACCAAGTATGCACTACCTGCCTATCATGTGATTGCGCCGGCCGAGGCGTCTTCGAATCTTGCCCGCTATGACGGCATTCGCTTCGGGCTAAGGGTGCCAGCCGACGACATTACGGCACAATACGAAAAAACCCGTGCCGCTGGCTTTGGCGCTGAGGTTCGCCGGCGCATCATGATTGGCACCTATGTGCTCTCGGCCGGTTACTACGACGCTTACTATTTGAAGGCCCAGCAGGTTCGCAACGTCGTGTTCACCGATTTCAAAACCGCCTTCGATGCGGTCGACGTTATTTTGACGCCGACCGCGCCGTTTGCGGCTTTCGCCCATGGCGAGTTGGCCGGCGATCCCATCGCTATGTACCTCAATGATCTGTTCGCCGTGCCGGCTAGCTTGGCCGGCCTGCCCGCGACTACCATTCCGGCGGGCCTCACCGACGCGGGCTTGCCGCTTGGTCTGCAGATCGTGGGCCGCACTTTTGACGAAGAGACGGTGCTACGGGTCGGCCAGGTTCTTGAAAGCGCCTCGTCGGTCACTGCCGAGCCTGAAGCGTGGTGGCGGGTCGATTGATGGCGGCAGGAATGATCATCACCGGTACAACCGGCGATTGGGAGGTGGTGATCGGCCTTGAGGTTCACGCCCAGGTAACCTCGAATGCCAAATTGTTTTCCGGCGCCGCGACCGCCTTTGGCGCCAAACCAAACTCCCAGGTAAGCTTGGTCGATGCGGCGATGCCAGGGATGCTGCCGGTAATAAACGAGGTCTGTATCAGGCAGGCCGTGCGTACCGGTCTCGGACTCAACGCCACCATCAATCGATATTCGGTGTTCGACCGAAAGAACTATTTTTATCCGGATCTGCCAGCGGGCTACCAAATCTCGCAATACACTCAGCCGGTGGTGGGCGCGGGCAAGCTCTACCTCTATATGCCGGACGGATCGTCGCGGGAAATCGGTATCACGCGCCTGCATCTTGAGCAGGATGCAGGCAAGAGCCTGCACGACCAACATCCGAAAAACACTTATGTCGACCTCAACCGGGCCGGCATCGGATTGATGGAAATCGTCTCGGAGCCCGATTTGCGCTCGGCCGAGGAAGCCGGACTTTATCTGCGCAAACTGCGCGCAATCCTTCGCTACCTCGGCAGTTGTGATGGCAACATGGAGCAGGGGAGCATGCGGGCCGACGTCAACGTGTCGGTGCGCAAAACCGGTGAACCCTACGGTACCCGATGCGAAATCAAGAATTTGAACTCAGTGCGGTTCGTTGAGCAGTCGATCCACTACGAAGCGCGGCGCCAGGTAGGCCTAATCGAAGAGGGCGGCACGGTTGAGCAGCAAACCCGCTTGTTCGATTCGGATCGCGGGGTTACGCGACCGATGCGCTCTAAAGAGGAAGCGCACGACTACCGCTATTTTCCCGATCCTGATCTGCTCCCGCTTGAACTCACCGAGGCTTATATTGATGAATTGCGGGCGACGCTGCCCGAACTGCCCGACATTAAGAAGCAGCGCTATGCCGATGAACTCGGTCTATCCGCCTACGACGCCGCGGTGCTGGTCGCCGAAAAAGAGACAGCCGATTACTTCGAGACGGTCGCCGCGGGACACGAAGCCAAGCTCGCCGCCAACTGGGTGATGGGTGAGCTCTATGGCGCCCTCAACAAGGCGGTTATGCCAATCGCGGAATCGCCGGTATCGGCACAAGATTTGAGCGGATTGCTCGACCTGCTGGCTGACGGCACTCTATCGGGCCGTATCGCCAAAGATGTGTTCGAAGAAATGTTCTCGACCGGCCGTAGTGCTGCCACCATCGTCGAAGAGCAGGGACTCAAACAGGTCACCGACAGCGGCGAGATCGAAGCGTTGGTTGGTACTGTGCTAGCCGAAAATCAGGACAAAGTCGCTGAGTACAAATCGGGCAAAGACAAATTGTTTGGGTTTTTTGTCGGCCAGGTGATGAAAGAGAGCCAGGGAAAAGCCAATCCTCAGGTTGTCAATGAACTGCTGAAGAGGAAACTTACCGACTAGCGGATACCAGACTCGTTTCCTTACATGCCTGAGGTGAGTTTCTCAAAATGTCGAGCGATCTCATCGACGCAGTCGGCACCGCTCACCTGCCAGCCGACCCCAATCCGCGTATCGTCTCGCTCGTGCCGAGTATTACTGAACTGCTGTTCGACCTCGGACTTGGCGCTTGCGTCGTTGGCCGCACCCATTTCTGCGTTCATCCAGCGCGCGAACTCGAAGCCGTCGTCAGCGTTGGCGGCACCAAAAAAATCAGCAACCAAAAACTAGAGTCGCTCGGTGCGACGTATGTCATTCTAAACATCGACGAGAACACCAAGGCGATGGCGGCGGAAGTCGCTACGATTGTGCCGAATCTGATTGTCACGCATCCGATCGAACCGGAGGATAATCTTGGTTTGTATCGTCTGATTGGCGGCATCTTCGGTCGTATCGACCAGGCCCAGAATCTCTGCACGCGTTTCAACAACGAACTCGCAGATCTTCGAGCCGCTTCCCTTAACCGGCCGCGGCGCAATGTCGTCTACCTCATCTGGAAGGATCCGTGGATGACGGTATCGCGTGATACCTACGTGTCGCGCTTCCTGGCCCTGGCGGGTTGGGATACGGTCGCCCACGCTGACGAAGAGCGCTACCCGGCAATCGAGATCGATGCAGCATTGCTCGCCGCTACCCATCCCGGAGCTCACTGTCTACTGATCGATGGTGAGTTGACGTCGTGGTACGGCAGCCGCGCCATCGCGGGACTCGGTTATCTGAAAAATCTCACGACAGAAATTGCTTTGGCAC